>NZ_LR735258.1:3300000-3565000 GCF_902506755.1 Dyadobacter sp. 32
CTCGTGCCCGGGTAATAGCCACATTGAGCCTGTTCTCACCTCCCTGCATATTCAGGCTACCGAACTGCATGGACAATTTCCCTTTGCTGTCCTGTGCATACCCAACCGTAAAAATGATGATGTCACGTTCATCTCCCTGTACATTCTCGATATTTTTCACAAAGAGCTCTTTAACCAAAATGCGCTCTTTTTCAACATTTTCCTGAATAACTTGCTGTTGATAAAAATTGAAGCTCACAACCCCAACGCTTCTATCTTTACCTTCAAGGCTTCGTAATATTTCCAGCACTTTCTGCACCTCCACCATATTCACGTGATCTTCCCAAATTCCGTTTACCTGCATGTACTCAATGCCAGGCGCAGCGGAGTTGATCTGCCTGAAGTCGGGTAACAGCCGAAGTGAATTTTTATAAAAATGTTGGTTGGAAAAATCAATAAGATCCAGCGAAAGACTTCGGTAATGCCCTGAAAGTTGATATTGATCCAACGTCTGCGCTGATAGGTCGAGCAACGATTCCACTTCCAGTGCGACGGGTATCTCTTCCTCCTGGCTTTTCTCATCATATCGAACCCTGTAAAGATCATTGGGCGGAAGTTGTTTGCTATCTCCGCTTACTACCACTTGTTTACCTCTGAAGGCCGTTGGCAAGCCATATTCGGCATAACACTGCGATGCCTCGTCAAAAATGACCAGATCAAATAAGCCCGCTTCCATGGGAAATATGGCAGATGCGGCCTCCGGCGAGGTCATCCAGCATGGAACAAGGTAAAAAATCTCCTCTTTGTGGTGTTCAAGCAGCTTACGGATGGGCCAAATTTTTCGTTTTTTGGAGACCTGGTGGCTTAGCTCCCGATAGGTAACCCGATTCCCAAGCCTATTCCTTTCAACGTCCTCGTATGTCTTTTCCCGGAGGTTGATATTCACGATCTCAGCACTCAATTTTTGTTTGCTGACAACGCTTTCCTGCAATTCATCCTCCCACTGGCCTATTTTCAAAGATGTAACTGCCCTTAGATCCGGAAATTTACTTTCGATGTGGTTCAACCACTCAAGTCTTAGACTGTTATCAAAAAGAGAAACCATGTGATCGCCATCCAATTCACCTGTATTCCGGCATTTTTCTATAATACGTTCTGTCACATTTTGCTCGGTGTCCGACATATTGCCCCACAGCTGATCCATGTCCACAATGGAATCAAAATCTTTCCTTATTGTATTCAGCAACGTGGTACTATCGCGTTCCGGCTCCAAAATAAGGTTTTCAATTTGCTCCATTGTCAGGAAAGGGCTCATGGCTGTTTGCATGCGATCCCAGGATTTCATCCAGGCGATTACACCCGTAATCCTGCTCTTGAAGCTGGCTATATCCTCTGAAACAGTCACAAATGTGCTTATCACTTCTCTCCAATGGGGAAAGTTCATGCTCGCCAAAGCATCAGCCGCCTTTTCAGCGCTTTGAAAAAACCCCGTGAATTGCTGCCCTGTTTCTTTAGTCGGATCTAAATATTTAGCCCGGAACCCTAAAGCAGGATTAGTAAGCCACAACTCCAACTCTGCACGGTTGCGAACGCGCACTTCCAATTTTGCCAGATCCTCCGTCGAAGTGGTGAGCTGATTCCGCGAGGCAACCTCTTCGATCACCTTTTTATCTGCCCCAAACAGGTTCCACCAAACGCCCGAGACCGTGGATCGTTTGGCATCAAGCGCATCTTTTAACCGGATACGGAAGTCGGTGAGTTGCGTTGCTTTTAAACTGAATTCAATACCGTGCTCAGTTATAAAACCATCTAAAGTATCAGCCGTTTGCCGTATAAACGCCAGTCTTTCATACGCAGGCGATTCAGAAGCCAGGTAATCTTTCAAAAGAAGAAAGGTACTGTCATCCGAAATTTGCACCAAAATGTCATCCAATCTTTCCACCGCCTCTGCGCGGCTTGAATAGAATGGGATTGAGAAAGGCAAACCCGTCATTTGTTCAAAACGCTCGGCCTGCTTCCTAAATGCATCCGGCCAGTCGAGCAACATCTTTTCTATCACCCGTAAATCGTTGAGCCCGAATGTTGCAAAATTTCTTCGATTACGCCATGGATGATTCGCATCAATGAGCATCGAATATTTACCAAAAATTTTAAGCTTCCGCTTGTAATCATCACAACCATCAGGCCTGAAAAACCGGTAGTGTTCAAGCGCGATGCTCGGAGATTCCTGGCTGCAGGTAAGGTATAGCTCCTTTACCGAAATGCCACATTCGCTGTCATCGAATAAGGCACTTCTAAAATCATTCAAGGCTTGTAAGGTTTGGTCAATCTGCCGGCTTTCCTGCTTAAACTGTCTCTCTAAAAAAACGGCATCAAGACCATAATTCTGCTTTCTATATGCTTCAACCTGTTCGATTTGACTGGCAAACTGGCTATAAAGTGCGGTGCGATCGTTCTTGAAATCGTGAATGAGCGCTACAAACGGATTCATTCCGATGGTTTCGAGCCGACGGTAAACAACATCCAGCGCAGCCCGCTTCTGGCAAACCAGCAGCACCCTTTTCCCCTGAGCCGCAAAACCCGCCATTAAATTACAGATGAGTTGGGATTTGCCGCTACCGGGAGGTCCCTGAACGACGACGGATTTGCCCCTCTGCACCGCATGAATAATTTCTTCCTGCGACTCGTCAATGGAGAATGGTGTCAACACCTCCTCTTCTTTAAGTGGGGTATTTTTGGCAGGCACCCGGGTACGGGTAAGCCCGGCATCCTCTGGAATTAAAAGGGGCATTTGAAAAGGTTCTTCGTCATACCTACTCAAGAGTTGGTTGTAATCCGGAACCAGGTACGATCCCGCCTGGGGGAAAATCCCCAGAACGGCCTCAGGAAAAAGCTTCAGCTCTCCATTTTTCTCCATTCGATCCAAATCCGAACCTTTCTGAATGTCAAAGGTGCTGAGCTTGTCTACAAAGAGCTCCTGGTTGAAATTGATGCGAAATGGCGTTTCTTTTAACCATTCATAAAGGGAAGTTCTGAATTCCAGTGCATCAGCTGGAAAGTCCTCAAATGATTTTTCCAAAACGTCATCGGCAACCAAAACCTCATTGAAATGTGCGTAGGCAAGCGCAAAACTTCGATTCAAAATCACCGTCGGTTCATCCCGGTTCAGCAAACACCATTGCTCCCGGTCTGCCTGCAAGGTAACCGGAAAGAAAAGTAAAGGCGCGTGGATTGGGGTTCCGTCTGCCAGTTTCCCCCGTACAAATGGATAACCAACATAGAGATCCCGGGAGCCTCGTTCCTCCTCTATGAAATGCGCTGTCCTTGCTATTTTTCTAAGTTTTTTACTTATTTCATTTACTTTCTCGTAGCGAGGATCCTGCACGTCGCAAAGTGCAATACGACTTTTTTTTTCAATCAATTGCTGAACAAAGTGGAAGGACGACTTCCCTAAAAGAAAATCCAGCTCATGAATGTCCAGAAACTGTTCGGCTGGCAGGCTTGCCAGCAATAAAGATTTATTTCTTGTACTGAGGTTTGTAAGACGCCTTAGAAAAGCTTTAAGGATACGGTTCATAGAGAATTAAACGCTCCCGGTCAGCTAGGTATTGGATAGGTGCTTGGCTTCCTCGTCCTTCTTTTCCGGAAAAACAACCGACGCAAGTATGCTCACCGCCAATATGCCGAGAATAACGTACAGCGAATACACCGTCTCAAATCCGATGGATGTAAGATAGGTGTGTGCCAACATTTTCCCTCCGATAAAAACAAGCAGAACGCCAAGGCCGTATTTGAGAAAGCGGAAAAGCCCCATAATATTGCTCAGGAAAAAGAACATGGACCGTAATCCCATGATGGCAAAAATATTGGAGAAAAAGACCACATAGGGATCCTTTGTTACAGAAAACACCGCTGGAACTGAATCCACAGCAAAAATCAGATCGGTGAATTCGATAATGAGCACGACAATAAACAACGGCGTAACCAGCCATTTTCCTTTCTTGAGAACAAAAAAATGCTCTCTTACATAACGTGGAAAAACGGGCAGGTACTTGGATGCAAAACGTACCACAGGATGTTTTGCAGGATCTATCTTTTCATCCCCGCCAGCCTCAAAGAAAATTTTACCACCCTGATAAACCAGCAGTACCCCAAACAGATAGATGATCCATTCAAAACGCTGCATCAATGCCGAACCTAGGAAAATAAAGACAAATCGCATGAGAATGGCTCCCAACACGCCCCACAAAAGAACCTTTTTAAAGTACTTAGGCCGAACCCCGAAAGAGGAGAATATGAGTATAATGACAAAAATATTGTCAACCGAGAGCGCATATTCCAGGAGATAACCGGTAATAAATTCCAGCGACATGTTCTCCCGGTAAATCATTAAATTCCGCTCAAAGTCGCCAGAGACAAATTTGAGATGAGGGGCATATTTATTCTTTATATCCTCTAAGCCGGCCTGATCCGTTACGCCATGAATCAGATCGCCGTGGGTATTGATAATAACGTAAAAAACCAGCGCCAGCGCGATCCATGCGACCGTCCACCCTGCTGCTTCCCCAAACTTTACGATATGATCCTTTTTATTGAACAGGCCCAGATCCAGTAAAAGCATTAAGCCAATCACTAGGATAAAGCCTCCGAAAAACAATACTTCGTTAGAAAACATGAAAAATTTTTATTTTAAAAGGGAACAGCTTCTGACAACCCATAGGCCGCTTTTATAGAGCAAGCACCTATGAGTATATTTCAATTTTTAAATCCGCACAAAGGTAATGAAAATTTGGAGCAGGGAAGGGAATTGGTATAGGCGGGACAAAGTATAATTAATAAACTGCATTTTTAATGAAATATGGACTCCCCTTGCCAATCTCCTACGAGGTCCCAGGCCGGAACTCAAAAAAAATACAGACCTAAGTACTTTGATTTACAATTTATTACTGATCATCCATATATTTTTCAATAAATATTTACGCCAAAAGCTTGCGTACAATAGTCTGTGTGCCTACATTTGCACCACCATAATTCAAAAGGGGTTATGCGAAAGTAGCTCAGCTGGTAGAGCGCGACCTTGCCAAGGTCGAGGTCGCGGGTTCGAACCCCGTCTTTCGCTCAGAGAAAAAAAGCACCGGAGACGGTGCTTTTTTTCTCACTAGTGCCGAAAACCGGCTCATGCCGGGGTGGTGGAACTGGTAGACACGCAGGACTTAAAATCCTGTGAGCCGAAACGCTCGTACGGGTTCGATTCCCGTCCCCGGTACTGATTATCAAGAGGTTACACAATTCAATGTGTGACCTCTTTTCCGTTGGTACAACATAGGTACAACACTTATCGTTTCCGTAAATGCTCCCTTCAAAATTGTATTTAAACTAAAAAAAATATATCTTCAAATTTTATGACGATAGTATGGATCCCTACAAAAGAATTGATCAATTTGACTTTTGGAAAAATTTAATATTAATTATTTCAACAATAATTACATTTACCCTTAATCTTAATGATCAATATCATTTACTTAACTCAGCCTGGTTGACCAAAGGCACCGTTAAATTGATCACTGGATTTAATGCAGTTCTGGTTATTACATTCATAATCATTGAAATAGCGTCAATATTTATCTTTCAAAAAGCAGAAGGAAGCAGAATCATCAAGTTTATAGACAATTCTTTTAATTCTAATTTTTCTGGCTCAGCGACCCCTCAAGTTGGCTTTTTTAATCAAGACAACATCAATCCTGGACTTTATAAGATGTGCATAAACTGTTTTGAGAGCACATTGTTTAGTACAACCATTGCTAAGGAAATGACACGTGGCAAATATATTAAAGCTATCATAGTGCTTTTGATATTTGTCTTCACTGCGTCCATGGGTGACGGCACTACGTTCAGATACCTAACGGAAGCTATTCTTCCATTAGCTTTAATTCAGGATGCAATACGCTTTTCAATTTACTTATCTAGGCTTGAAACCGTACACGCAAGTTTCACATCTTTTTTCACTACAATCAATGGGAATAGTTCTGCGTTCGGACAAAGGATTAGTGAAGCGCTAAAGTTGATTATTACCTATGAAACTACACTAGCTTGGTCATCCATAAAATTGGATAGTAAGATTTACAATAAGCACAACGCCATGCTATCCAATGAGTGGACCTTATTAAAACAGCGATACAACATCTAAAATTTATGGGCGCAAATAGCTACTTACAATCTCTATCGAGCGAACTGATTATTACCCGTGATGAGCGTGGAATAATTGATCAACATATAACGACTCTTGAATCGCGACTGAATGTATATTTTAATTCTGGTCAAATAAAAGAAAAGTTTCCCTTTGGTTCCTTCACCAGAAAAACGCTAATGCCGAGAAAGGCAGACGGGCGATCTGATGCAGATTATATGGTGGTTTTTACACCATCAAAACCTTCTGCGAGCTTTTATGGAGGAGATCCAAGCTATTACGAACCCGAGACTTATTTAACTTGGCTGCGATCTTTTGTGAATTACAGATACTCAACTTCTGAAATTTACACATCAAGTCCAACCATTGTTCTTGAGTTGTCCAATTTCAAAATTGAATTAGTTCCTGCTAAAAAGGACATTTTTGGGACTTATTCCATACCATCATCCAATGATTATTTTACTCGATGGATAACAACTACACCCAATCAATTCAATGAAAAAGTAAGAAACAAAAATACTACTGAAAAATCACAAATTCGACCGCTCATTCGTTTGATGAAGTATTGGAATGCACAACATGGGTACGTTTTTTCGTCATATTTTTTAGAACAGCTAATCGTAGATACAAGTTATTTCAACTGTAATACAATCTGGGAGTATCTTCGAAGGTTCGTTGATAATATTGTTACGATTAATTTAAGTAACGTGAACAAGCAAAAAGTTGAAAGATTGAAAGAGGCTTGCAATCAGGCATATCTGACTGAAAATATTTCTTGGCTGTCTGGCAGTCAAAATGGCGAAGAATATATAAAAAAAGAGTTTCCAGCCTTCAAACGGTAAAATCATTCTCCTTATTCCGATTTACTCGATGTACTGGTGACAAGGATTAGGGAAACAGTTGCCATGCAATAAACCCGATATCTATTAGTCAATCAAAACAGTTTACAAATGCAAGTTATTTGCCTTGAAGAAGTTGCATTTTACGCTTTGGTGGAACAGGTGGTCTCTAGGCTACGGGAAACTAATTCTAGCAAAAAGGATAAATGGGTATCTGATCAAGAAGCAATGACTCTTCTGAATATCAAATCAAAAACGACGCTACAAAAACTTCGCGACGAAGGGAAAATTCGATTTTCACAACCCCAAAAAAAAATTATCCTCTATGACCGGGATTCCATTGAAACTTACTTAAGCAAAAATGCCCGTAACACTTTTTAGAGATGGACGAAAACGACACGATAGACCCTGACTACCAAAAGGGCTTCAACGAAGGATATGTTTTTGCCAAATATCTGCCTGAACTCTCTGAACAACTTTCTAAAACAGAACTGAAATCAAGCAGAGGCATTGGCTTTCTTGACGGACGTAAAGAATTTATTTCAGAACAGGTTAAGGATAAATTCCCAGACTGGTTAAAAGGCAATAGAACAAATTCAGACAAAACGTCTCCTGGGAAAGACAGAGGCCGCTCTATTGAACCCGACAAATAATTATTCCTTGTCCGGCTCTTTTCCTTTGTTTATTATTGGCTGTTTCTCCATGACCTGCTGTGTCTTCTCTGTGTATTTTGTGTAACCCAGCGTATGGTTGAATCGTGCCGACATAGACATTTCGGTTTGCTGTTTCTCTTCGACTTTTTCAGGCTTTAGATTATCCTGTGTCTTTTCTGATTTTTTTTGATCGCTCAACAGTTTTCGCATAAAATCTTGCGAATGCTGCGGGTCTTTGTCCATGCCCCTCGCCACTTCCAGTTCTTTTGTGGATTTGTCTTTGAAGGGATTGGGATGAAGAACTTCGACTGCTGCTTGTTTCACCTGTCCTGATGTTTGCGCATCAACATCATTTTGCTTCATGTCGTGGTCGATACGTTTCATCAGGTCTGTTTCGATCTGTTTTTTCTGTTTTTCCAAATCTTCCCTATTTTCACGCTTTGCCCAGGCATTCTCTGCCCTTGCCGCACCCGGCGGGTTGAATTGCAAGCGGTGCCGCGTCTGCTGGATGTCTTCGCTGGGAATATTCTTGATCCGTTCATCCAGTTCCTTTGATTGCCTGGCCGCCTCATCGGCCATCTCTTTCATATATTCATAGCCTTCGGGAAACTGGTATTCCGCGTCTTTTTTGTCGTCCTGAGCCATAGTCAGAAGGGTTTTTATTGACAGATAAATTTCAATATGCTAATATACTCAAGTATTTAATTGTCTGGTAATCATAGGAGGCGGCAATGGAATGGCGAGATAAAGTGATCAAAGAAGTCTTTAACGGTGACGTCCCACGTTTTGAACAGGCGTATCAAACCATGGCTGACGAAGCCCGGTCGAAAGCCGTGTCCTGGGAGGATCTAAGCCTGTCGGCCACGGTGCTACCGGATCTGGTGCAAAAGGGAAAAACTGCCATTGAATATTATCTGGGCTATCTGCCCGACGAAAGTGTCACTATCCGTTTTGAACCGTTTTTGCGCAGTCTCATCCAGCAAAAAGATGCGGGCATTATCCCCTACCGCGAATACACCAAACTAGCCGAAGAACATATCCGGCTTATCCGTAATGAAGATGTAAAGCATAATCTGATGGATGATTACGATCAGGAATTGTATGAAAGCTACCATTCCGGCTATGTACCTTTTGGTGCCGCAGCCAAACAGCGTATCATCGATATGCTGGGTTATGCCCCGGAACTGAAACATTCACTGGTGGCCGAAATGTGGGTGCGCACCATTCTGGCGAGTGACACAATAAAACTGCCCGATGAAATGAGCCCAATTGATTATAAGGCTTTGACGTTGATCCGCTACCGTGAGATCCTTCTCTCCAAAGGCAAATTAGCTGCAGACTTCTGGCCGTTACTGAATTGTGATCCGCTGGTAAGAGCTTCATACTATGGCGATTCATAAGATGAAATTTTTATTTCTTATTTGGCCAACTATTGAGTAAACGGTATTGCATTTTGTTTTTGATCAAGAAATATTTGCATTAATAATTTGACCCTCTATCAGTTACATTAAAATACAACCCTCATGGAATCGTTCGATCTGGATCAACCGATCATCGAGCTAGTATCCGCCACGGGAAAAAATTACTGGACGATCCGCCATGCCGTTGAAGGTGTGCAGATATTCGGCGGAATCGGTTCAGGAAAGACTTCCGGCTCCGGCAGAATGCTCGCATTGAAATATTTGAAAGCAGGCTTTGGCGGTCTTGTGCTCACCGTAAAGCCAGACGAGAAAAAAGCATGGCAGGACTACTGCCAGATCACAGGCAGAACCAACGATCTGATTATTCTGGAACCCGGCGGCAAGCACAGCTTTAATTTCCTACAATATGAATCTGCCCGAGGTGGCAGCCAAGGCGCTATCACGGAAAATATTGTTGATGTGCTCAAAACCGTGATCCGTGCCGGTGAAGAAAAAAGCTCCGGCAAGTCCGATGACCCTTTCTGGGAAACAGCACTGGATATGCTCATTTTTAATGTCATAGACCTTTGTAAACTGGCATACGGTAACATTTCTGTGCAGGAAATGTATAACATTGTTCAGACCATTCCCAAAGGTGAAGAAAACATCGCAGCAAAATCAGAAGACGATGGAATCAAACCGTTTCAAAAAGCTTTTGAAGCTGCAAGACAGAACGTAACGAAACAGATTGATGACTGGTTTGAAAGCCTGTCGGTTAACGAGCGCACCCGTTTGCAGCAAAGCGAAACTTTTGAAGTTGAACTGATTGACGCGGTGCCAGACGCAAGGCTGCTCAAATTTCTTGATCAGTTCTTTTTTGACAATTTTATTGGCCTCAGCGAAAAGACCCGTTCCATTATCGATTTTACGTTCTCAGGATTTTTGTTTCGACTGCTGCGGGAACCTGTCTATTCCCTTTTTTGCAGGCACCCGTTGTCTACGGTTACGCCGGAAGACAGTCTTCGCGGGAAAATCATTCTGATTAACCTTCCCGTCAAACTGTTTCACAAAGTTGGCCGGGATTGCCAGATCCTTTTCAAATACATCTGGCAACGTGCCATGGAGCAAAGACAGATCAATGATTATTCCCGTCCCATGTTTCTATGGGCAGATGAAGCCCAGAATTTTTTGCACGAGCACGACGCCGACTATCAGGCGACGGCCAGAAGCAGCAGGATATCTACTGTTTATATTTCGCAGAACCTGCCCAATTATTATGCGTCCATGGGTGGCAAGCAGGGTGAATACAAGGTCAAGAGTTTCCTGGGAACATTGGGTACAAAGATATTTCATGCCAATGCGGATATGGAAACCAACCGATATTCATCCGAATTGATTGGGGATGCCTTCTTTGAAGAGCAATCTGATAGTGTTACCTATGCCCGACAGTTTTCACAGTCAAAATCACGGTCGCTGAAAATTGACCGAATAGTACGCCCGGAAGAATTTGCCCGGTTGCGTACAGGTGGTCCCAACAATAAATTTTGGGTCGAAGGCTACCTCCATCGGCAAGGTGACGTTGTGGCCAAGGACCAGAATTACATCAAAATGCTCTTTAACCAGAATTACAAGCCTCAATAATTAAAATAATTTATTTCACCTTCTCTCCCATCATAAAATGAAAAAGAACTTGTACTACCGGTCTGTATTAAGACGTCGCAATGTCATTAAGGAATTCATTTTCGATTATTTCCTAGCGGCTTGTTCCAAACCCAGGCTGTTATTAGAGGTTTTTATTCGAAGGAATCTTGGAGAACGCTATTTCTCATTATCAACAGCAGTCTTAATGAGTGTCGTCTTGGCGATTATACCAATGGGAACAACTCTTGGGTTACGAGCGCTTGCCAGATTCGGGTATGGACGCCCGTTTGAAATTTTAGACTTCCTGAAGCATGAGCTAACTTGGTACATGTTTATTGCGGGGTTTATAGCAATGTGCATTGACCGGCAAATTGAAATTAAAAGCGAACCTTCCGTATTTGATTTTGGCCGATACAGTTTGTCGTCAGGTGATATCCTTCCTATGTTTTTAAATTATCAGCCTTTTCTCAAACCCTTAAGCATTCGTACCATTGAGACAATAGTTGAACCCGGGTTTTTCTTTTTAATTGGACTGGGATTATGGTTGTTTCAACAGCATATCGGACCGCTTATTGTTTTATGCAGCATATTTTATTCATTAGGATATTTCGCTGCATACTATCGTGGGGACAATTTTGTGATGGATCAAATTGACGAAATGATCTTTAATGAAGAGCTCACATCAGCGTTTATTGAAGGTCGAAATCCAAGTGAGACTAGAGGTGTCAAATATTACGGGCGTAAGCCTATCGACCCTGAAATGCGCCGCCGAATGGCCGAAAACTTTGTCGTTGAAGACAACATTGTGATCGCTCTGTGACCTTTAAGCAGTGCTTAGGGAAGATGTCTGATGCTTTTATATTAACGGAAATGGCAGGATCAAGAGGAGCCGATTTATCTTCTTCAAAGCAGTGCTGATTAACCGTGATGTTTAACGCTGATATTTATTGGTGATGGTTTCTGATTAAGCAGAACAGAAACATCATCGGCATTTTCAAATCCAATGTAAACTCATCCCATGATACGGATGATCCAAAGCAGCTCCGCTGCCCATGCAAAAGATTATTTCTCGGAATCCCTCTCCCGGTCTGATTACTATATCAATGACCAGGAGCTGAACGGTCATATCCAGGGCAAGCTCGCAGAGCGCCTTGGATTAACAGGTATTGCCACAAAGGAAACATTTTTTGCTCTGTGCGAAAATATCGATCCGGTGACTGGTAAGCCACTGACTCCGCGAACGAAGGACGAGCGGACAGTTGGCTATGATATTAACTTCCACTGTCCGAAATCAGTTTCAATCCTGCATGCGCTGTCCAGTGACGATCATTTGCTGAAAGCCTTCGAAGACAGTGTCCGGGCAACCATGCAGGATATTGAAAGCGATATTAAAACCAGGGTCAGAAAGAACAGTCAGTATCACGACCGTCCGACTGGTGAGCTGATATGGGCTGATTTTGTCCATCAGACTGCCCGTCCCGTTGAAGGCCACCTGCCCGATCCGCATCTTCATGCACACTGCTTTGCTTTCAATGCCACCTGGGATGAACAGGAAAATGCAATCAAGGCCTGCCAGTTTCGGGATGTTAAACGCGACATGCCCTATTATCAAGCCAGGTTCCACAAAAGATTATCGGATAATCTGATCGACCTTGGCTATCAGGTACGACGTACTGATAAATCTTTTGAAGTTGAAAATGTCCCGGTGCCCGTCATTGATCTGTTTTCAAAACGAACGGATGAGATCGGGCAGCTGGCAAAAGAAAAAGGGATCACTGACGCCAAAGAGCTTGATGCTTTGGGTGCCCGGACACGGGCCAAAAAGCAAAAGGGTGTCAGCATGGATGAGCTGAAAGCCGACTGGCGTCGGCAAATCCATGAGCTGGGACAGGATGATCAGGGGAAAAGGCCTATCCGTAATGCTCCTGAACTGCCCAGGGAGCTGCTGCATGCAAAAGACTGTGTCGATCATGCCGTGCAGCATAGCTTCGAACGTGCTTCTGTGGTGCGCGACCGGCGTCTGCTGGCAAGCGCCTATCGCCATGCAATAGGCGATAAAGCGGTGAAGCTGGATGAGATCACCGATGCCATGACACATGACAAGCGGCTGATCCAAATCATGGATCAGGGACAGAACCATATTACCACGAAAGAAGTCCTGGCCCAGGAACAGCACATGGTCAAACTGGCCAGAGCAGGCCAGGGCAAGCTGCGTCCGTTATACACGCAAGTGCCAGATGTGAAGCTGGACGGCCAGCAACGCGAGGCCGTCAGTCATATTCTGACTACCACCAACCGGGTTTCGATTGTCCGTGGTGCAGCGGGATCGGGAAAAACCACTCTCATGCAGGAAGCGGTCAAACATATCGAGGCGTCCGGCAAAACGGTTACGGTCATTGCCCCGACATCGCAAGCCTCACGCGGCGTCTTGAAAGACGAAGGCTTCAAGGACGCGGAAACCGTATCACGGCTGCTTGTAGACAAGAAGATGCAGGAGAAAATTGCGGGTCAAGTTCTCTGGGTGGATGAAGCCGGGCTTTTAGGCACGCAGGATATGACTTCACTGTTAGTGCTGACCAGCAAACAAAACGCTCGCCTAATACTGGGAGGCGACACCCGTCAACACGCAAGCGTTGTCCGGGGTGACGCCTTACGCATCCTCAATACGGTTGGGGAAATTAAGACCTCTGAGGTAAGCCGGATATACCGGCAGCGTCATGACGATTACCGGCATGTTGTTCAAAATCTGTCGAACGGTAACGTTAAGCAAGCTCTGACTGAACTTGATGACATGGGATGGGTGAAAGAAGTTGATCCGCTCAAACCGAATGATCAGCTGGTTGCGGACTTTACCGAAACTATCAAGGCCGGAAAAACAGCCCTCGTCGTATCCCCTACCCATCGGCAGAGCGAAGATGTTACCGAAATCATCCGCGAACAGCTGCGCCAATCCGGTGTACTGGGAAAGCGTGAAATCGTCGCCAAGCGGCTGGTTAATCTGAATTTGACCGAAGCCGAAAAAAGCGACTGGCGCAATATTGAAGCGGGCCATCTGGTTCAGTTCAACCAAAATATGGCCGGAATTAACCGTGGCAGCCGGTGGACAGTCCAGGAGAGCAACGACCATCACATCCTGATCCGGGGAAATGAGGACTATGACGTAATGACGCTGCCGACCGAAAAAAGTGAACATTACGATATTTACCGGGAAAAAGATCTGGCGCTTTCACAAGGTGACATCGTCCGCGTGACCCGAAACGGTTTCGATAGACAAGAAAAACGTTTGAACAATGGTCAGATGTTGCAAGTGGCCTCGGTCAGAAAAAATGGCGATGTCGAGCTTTTAAATACGACGAGCAAAGCAAAGTACAAACTTGATAAAAACTTTGGACATCTGACTCACGCTTATTGTATTACCAGTCACGCTTCCCAGGGTAAAACCGTGGATGAAGTGTTTATTTCACAACCGGCCAGCACCTTTCCGGCAACGGATGCCAAGCAGCTTTATGTGTCCGTATCGCGTGGACGCGACCGGGCACATCTTTATACCGACGACAAAAAGGAACTTCTGGCGTACGCGTCGCGCCTGGGCGACCGCCAGTCTGCTTTGGAGCTTTTGCAAAAGCGTCGTCAGATGGAAGACGTGGTCGCGGAGCGCACCCGGCAGGAAATGCAAAAGGGTAAACCAGCAAGAACCAAGGCATCTGTCGATATCTACAAACCCATTACTTTAAACAGAGACAAAGATTATGAGCCAGGATCTTAAGTTACGCTTTGACCAGATGCGCAATAACAACCCGGCAAAGCCGGTGGTGGAAAAACCAGCGGAGCCAGAGGAAGGCAATCGGTTGTCACATGCCTATGGCAACATCCGCAATCTGCGCCTGGTATGGCCGGATGGTCACCAGTCATTCTTTAACTATGCTTATTTGATACGTGCGGATTTTTCACCCGGGGATGATCTGAACATTATTCATCTGGGATTTTCGGGACAGGACATCAAAATCAAAGGCTATGGTTTGGAAGAGCTGTTCGAAAAATTGGTTGATCATTTGCCACGAACCATTGCAGCTATTGATCCAAGGTATATTCCGGTAGAACCCGTTAATGAGATTATAGTAACTGATATCGTTATTCAAGAATAAGATGCATTACACCAGTCATTGTCTCAAAACAATTGCGAAAACACTATCAAGTAGCCATGAGACATCCCGAATGTCTGATCCTTTGCCCAAAAATCGGCGCTTGCATATTAATCATCTACCGTTAAATAAATTTAATCTCACGGATAACAATTAATTCGATCATATTGCTATTTTAGTATAAAAACTACGCATCTTAAAAATCGAGGCCACCAAAAGGTGCTGCGCAGGACACATATAATTTATTTTGGATCATTAGTGGGTTGGATAACGACAAAAACACTGGATGCTAATTTATTCACCTTTCCTAACTTTATATATTAACTTAAAATCAAATGAAAAAAACTATCTCAATAATCGCAATTTTTATCTCCTGCATAGCAATAATGGCATTCACCAGTCTCGACAAAACTTCCGAAGGAGCAATTGGCGATGTTAAGTACTCAGTACTCCCGCCGGATAAATTTCAAGAAGAAAATGGATCGGGATGGGTACTAATGGATGAAAGAATTCCCTTAAAAAATTCGGCATTAAAAACAAAACATGGAATTACTGAATTGCCTGATGCACGCGGTTTGTTTATTAGAACTTTGAACTCGAACAGAGCTGACGGTAAAGGTGACACTTTCCAGCAAGAAAATGGTAGAGAACGACTTATGGGTGAGTATCAAGGTGACCAATTCTCCAAACATAACCACCCAATGAATTACGAACTTGGTAGGTCGGATACTTGGGGAGGTGGTTGGGGAAGTGGTGCTGGTGGACAAACCGCTGTTAATTCTCCTGGTACGACCAAACATGTTAACAACGAAGTTGGAGGTGCTGAAAATAGACCGAAAAGCATCGCATTGTACACCTACGTAAAAATAAACGAGTAACCATGAAAAAAAAATTTATACTAGGACTTCTATTACTTAGTAGATTTTCTGCCGCCCAAAACGCGGTTCAAAACTATCTAGTATATGACATCAAAAACTCATCTTGCGAGATTATAAATTCCGTAAATACGCAGTTGAACTCATCAAATAATTCAGACAGATTCAAAAGTCTGATAAAAACTGAGCAAGCAAAAAACAAACTAGAATCCAAAAATGATGTTGAGACTTTCGTCAATGACTTTAACAATTCATTGAGCAAGACTAAAAAGCAATATGAATCACAAGAATTTTTATGGAGAACTGGAAAGGAGATTAGTAAGTATGGGTTAAGTGTTCTTGGAAACTACGCACAAGCTCTTCCGACAAAGCACATTACCAATTTTCTTACTCCAGCAATTCAACAAGGCTATGAGCTTTATGTGGACAATGAGATTCATCAGGGAATCAACAATCATAAGGATCAAATAGATAAAATTATTTCAGACAGAGTTAATCTATTGTATTCAAACGGAATAAATGTTAGTCAGGCTACGGACGAAAGCACTTTTAATGCAATGTTCGCACTTGCTCACGCTGATATCCCTGCGCTAGATAGAGAACAATACGGAATTTTTAATAAAGAACTGACAAAAATAGCATATAATTATATCGAAAAAAATAGAAAAGATATCAAGTTACTGGATCTAAAAATATTGAACCAGTACGAATTAGTGAAACAAGAAGTAAATACAAAGTTAGACATCTATCAGAAAAAAATCACACGTGAGGTTGATGATAATTTCAAAGAACTAGGGAATTCGATATCATCCCTATTAAAAAATCAAGAGCAAGTATTTGAAACATTAGACGATATAAAAAATCGAGTAGTCACTAATGAAAAAAAAATCAAAGTACTAGAATCAGAAATGTATCTTGTTAGAAATGATCTCAATCTTTTGAAATCCAAGCAGGAAGAACACGGTACCCTTTTAGCGCAAAATTCCTTTCAAATTGATATACTAAGCGGATACACTTTTCAAAATCTAAATACTGGTCAAAAATTAAATTCGCTAAAAAACGGACATTTTAACAACATATTCAAGGAATCAGAAAAGACTAAACTGATCAGCGAATTAGAGAAGATTCAGACAAAAGAAACAATTATTAGCGTCTCTAACACGGTTCAGAATTATGCGAACGTTGGCTTTGAAGTTCTATCAAGCTCCGGCATATTGAAGGGAAAAGACGCAAAAAATGTAGCAAAATTTGTTCATGGTTTATCCATTGTAACTGGTATTGCGCGGGTTTATGCCGGTGACTTTTCGGGATTTGCGAGCATTATATCTGGAATCGGAGGTCTTTTTTCTAAACCCACACCTAGCCCAGAAATGCAAATGTTAAGTCAAATTTACGATGTGATGAATCAAAGGTTTGATAGAGTAGATAGCCATCTAAATAGGATCGAAACCAAGATAGATACTCTAGCGAATGTTGTTTTCAGGATGTATAAGACGATGGTTTTATCCTTTCAATATACCGGAAACCAGATTGAAAGACTAAATTGGAAAGTGAATAATTTGAACACTAAGGCAACGGCCCTATTATATAAGGATTACCAAGCGTGTAAAACATTAGATGATATCTGGGTAAAAAGAAAAATAGAATTTGATAAGTATTCTGATTTAGAGACTAATTACAACGCAACTTGCCAAAAATGCTTGGAGGGCTTAAATGATTTCACGATTGGAAAAGATCTATCATATTTTTTCGTAAAATCCAATCAACAACTCAAAGATGAAAGCTTTGTTCAAGTTGAGGTAATGGACATTTATAATCCAACTAGAGATTTGTTTAAGAAATTTTATTCTGACATTTTATCACATTCGCTCTATGCACTTATGTTTCCGTTCTCAGGCACCAAAGATTCCAATAAGCCATTGTATGCAATTAGTAATATGATTGATTTAAATCCAATTGAAGTAAATAATGCATTGGATGAATATTACAGTTATGAAATGCTTAAAGAATTTAGTGAAATGCTGCTAACCTTTGGACGTTACTTTGAAACAGCTGGAAGCAATAGTAATTTTAAGCCACTTTCTCTTGACGAATATTTAATAAGCAATTCGGTTAACGGGGTCAATCAAGATTTGTTGGAATCCCGACTTCTGAAACTACTTAGTATTATCCAATATTCTATAAGCCAGCAATCGCTAATGGGTGGAAACTTGATGCTAGATCCAATTTACTCTAGTTTGTTTAATTACTCGTCAAAAATAGATGAGATCGACTTATCTATCTCAGTTCTTAACAACAATAAATTATTATCCTCTAATTTTGCCACATATTTGATCAATAAAAATGTAGATTTTAGTGATACGATAAAAGTGAAAGGATTATTTGAAGGAGCTTCTCTGGACCAGAATAAGCTTAATGACTTAAATTCTTTGATACGTGTGAATGACTTTAAATTTATTTTGAACCCATCCGATGGAAAACTTTATCTGAGTTTTGATCGAAGAGAGCAAAAAATTAGAATACTTTGTCCAGATATTACTAGGGTAATTGATAATAAGATGATTAACTCAGAAGCAGTATATTTTCTTTTGGATTGCAGAGAGAAAATTAATTCCAAATTAATCGATTTAACATTTTCCAGGAATCTACCGTCAAATGCTAACACATTTGATCAATTTAAATTTCACTATCTCCCTACCATTAAATAATTCAACAGATTAGCTGCAAGATTGCCAAGTAGTTATCTATTACTCACATTTACTGAAAGAAGATTTACCTGGATCGAGAAGCAGTAAGGGCGTAAGCTGGGCAGAGCAATCTGCCCAGCTTACTTGTTAATCTTTTGGCTTATACTTACGGATGACCAACGGGATTTGCTGGCCCATGATATTCAGTGAGACGGTCATACCGTCATTATCGACGTGAATCCAAGCAGCACCCGCTTTGTTCCAGTCTTTTTTGTCAGTTCCTGGCTTGTCTGTCAGGAAGTATACTGTATGTGTCGGGTATTTCTTTTCGTTTTGGGTTTCGGTTGTCATCAATAAATCTCCTTTGTTTGGTTGTTGATGATGTAAGCAAAAATAGCGGATAAGGAGGTGACAGCTCCCCGTAGCGAAGCGGAGTCGAAGATGATTTTTATGCAGTAAAAATCAGGGATAAGCGCCAGCACGTACGTTCCGCTATGCTGACAGCATATATCGACAGACCTAATAAAGCAGATTTGATCTCAACGAAATCAATTGTCGAAAGATTTACGAACATGCTTCTCTCCTATGAAGGTTGAAGGGAACGGACGAATTCAACGGCTTTTTGAGCATGGGATGCTGCTGAAAAGATCAAACGTTTGTCGTCTTTCAGTGCTTTGAGCCAATGCTGAATATAAGCTGCATGTCTCTCTTCCGGCATCGGTTCAAAACCAAGATACGCTGCCAGAAAGCAGGCTCCGATTTCTGCAACCAGTTCTTCTTTGGCATATCCTTCATCCCCAAATTGCTTACGGCCGAGATCACGGTTCAATCTCGTTGGATGTTTTGTCCAGTGGGTAACTTCATGCGCTAAAATCGCGTAGTAATCTTCAATCGTATTGAAGCTTTCAACCGGTGGCATTTGAATACGGTCAGACAATTGCGAATAGGATGCTTCACGCCCTGTATAAATGTCAGCTTTGGTATTGGCAAAGAACTCTTCCAGTTCAGCGATACGCTGCGGACGATTATCCTGTTTTGGTTCGGGTGCCGCATAGAACTGATCAGGTAAGCCATTTATTTGTGACGCATTGAAAACAGTGTAAGTTTTTAAGAAGGGAATTTTTCTGGTTTCTGTTTGACCGTTCTTACCTTCTTCTTCTCTGATTAAGTGATCGGCATAGACGATCTGGGTTCCCTTCTCACCTTTTATGACTGCACCTTTCATCTCCAGGGCCTGGTTGAATGTCATCCAGTGCGACAACGGATAGTTCTTCTCAGCGGCGGTTGCCCAGAGCAGAATGGTGTTGATGCCGGTGTACGGAATGTTATTCCAGCGAAGAGGCAGATTGACTGTTGCAGACATGTTCTGTGAATTCCAGGGCTGACGCCATGTCAAATTTCCTCGTTCAAGATCAGCCATGATTTTGTTGGTCACACGTGCGTAAATGTCAGTTTGGGTTTGAGGTTCCTGGATCAAGTCTTGCTCCTTTCAATGTTTCAAAATGGTCGATTGAGAATTTGAAATTTTCTATTCTCCTCCCGTGTCAGGGTTCGGAGATGGAATAATCCGGTGTGCAAGCGAACCGACGGCAAGAATTTTGGTTGGGCGGGGAATGGCGAAGCCAGGCGAAAATTCTTGTTGGTGCAGTGAGTGCCACCGGATATCATCACCGACTTAAACCCTGATACCGGAGAGAATGAATAATGGTGCTAAGCTCACCGGTTTGATAAATGATCTTTGACGGGAGCTGGATTTGATGCCACGTGCCATTCATTAACATCCTTGTGAGGCGCATAAAGATTGTTCATGCGGATATGCTGGAGATCGTGCTGGGTCTTCAAAAACTCAGACAGCAAGCGAGATACATTTGCCCCGGCTTTGTCATTGTCCATCCAGCTATAAGCAACGCGATATCCGTAATTGCGGATGTATGGATAGGCTTTGGGAAGGCAGGCAATGGAATTGAGGATAATGCTGTCACCGTCAAGGTAGTCCTTACCAAGCCGACTGACGGCGGAGAGATAGTCCATAAAACCCTCAAACACATGTATATGCTGTGATGGTGGATTATCACTCCGCACAAAACTGATGGTTTTCGGTTTGGTACTGCCTTTAAAGAATGGATTGCGTAATTCATATCCACCCTCTTCATTCTTGAAACCAAGGGCAAAGAAGCTTTTGCCGGACAATTTGTTTTCAACCAGGACTTCTTGCAGATGCTCTTTGGCCAGAGTGAGGGCAATATTTCTTTGTCCTAGATACCGGATCAGCGCCAAATGTTCGATGTGCTTGGCTGATTTGACTACAAGTGGTGGATCGTTGATTTCATGCTTATCCATAAATTGGACTGGCGGAATGATGATATCATTTGTCGCCATATTTCTGATCCAGCGTAATGCATCTGGCGTTGTCCAGTCTTCCTTGCTGGCTTTTAAATAGAGGCGTACAAAATCAATCAGGTCGCCGCCAGCAGCTTCACCGTAATCGTACCAGCGGTTTGTTTTGAGATAGACCCAGAAACTGGGTGTTCTTTCGTTGCGTAACGGTGAGAGGTATAAGGCCTTATCTCCACTGATCCGTCTTGGATGCCTGTCGAGTTTGGCCAGAATTTCGGGCATAGGAATAGCTTTGGCATGATCAATGTTCATGTCAGTCTCCGTATAAAAGCTAGGAATTGGCTGGTCGGAAGTTGGTAACGATTACCGGATCAGGCGTTCTTCAAGAAATTTGTCGAGATCGGAACGGCGGTAACGAACGGCTCGTCCAACTTTGATCGGTTTGAGATTGTAGCGTTTGGTGCAATCCCAAACGGCAAGCGTACCTGGTGAAACGGATAGATAGCGGGCGGCGGTTTTACGGTCGAGCAGCGGTTCTTGGTTTAAATCCTTTTGCATGATGATCTCCCTGTGAGCATTACTCCCATCTGTTGAACATACTTAATAGGAATATATTCATGATATAAGGAATTAATGCCTATGGTCAAGCAGAATCGGATGACGTTAATAACAAATAATGTCACTGATATCCCGTGAATGTTTGTTAAACAGTTCTCAAAAAAAAGAATTACGAACAATCAACTTTCAAAGCAGCGCAAAAAGGGCATTAATACAGTGTTTGACATCGAACAACTCTTCAGCGATTCCACGGTAATATGCCATAGAATGATTCATTCCTCTATCGATGTCCTCTTCAACCGTAATCCTAGCATCCTTTTGATTGGAACCAGTGAAATTCCTTTCGAACAAAAAACTAACGTTACTTGTATCAACTAATCCACCGTACTCGACACCGGCTGCAATAGTGACTTTTCCAGAAGCCATCCCTTCCATAACACCTCTACCGTTTGAAACGATCACATCGAAATCTTTGGTAAAATCATGAATTCGCCAACAGGGACAATGTTCATGGAAAGCAACCCCTTCGCAAAAAGCATTTTTCATCAACCGATAATTGACGCCGTCACCCAACACGCTAATTTCAAATCCCCTTTTAATAAGCCTTTCCACTATCGGAATATAGATACTCCCTTTGTGTTTATCCATACGCGAATAAATCAAGACTTTTCTGTTTCTTCGAGCGGCACAAACCGGTTTAAATCGCTCTAAATCTATTCCTTGCGTAATTACGACAACCTTGTTCTCATTCACGTAAGCGCCCTGAATTTTGCGTGCGTGTTTTGTCATGCACATGATTATTTTACAACGCCTGTAAAACAAAGGGGAATGTTGATGTAAATGATTATGAACGATTCCTACGACAAGGCCTTTAAGATACACGTCAAGTAAAATATTTGAAGATGTACCATCTATCAAAATGAGATCTGAACTAACGATTTCTTTATATAGATATCGGGTTACAGATATACCCAATTCTAAAAAAATGTTTGCAAGAGGGAAGCTATTCAAATCATCTACTAAAATATCAATTGTTACACCTTGATTTTGCATACCAACAACCAAATCGTAGATGAAACTATGTTGACCAAATGTTTTATAAACTCCCCGATCAAAGAAATCACCCTGATAGAGAGGATTTCCCATAGCTCCAATAATGTAAGTGACCTTCATTTAGTATATTGTAAAAATAATACAATTAATCTATCAAGACATTTTGTTAGGATCCTCTCTCGACAACCACAGTTCTAGAAGCTTTCTCTAAAAAATTCAACACTTGACTGAATCCAGACTGTCTATATCCACCCCAGGGCAGAAGCGAATTCTGATATGTTGGATCTTTGTTTACAACAAGTCGACTAATTTGCAGTAAATTAATTATCTTATTTTCTAATAATTCAGGACGCCCAGAAAACAACGTTACCTGGAGGCCATATCTGTAATTTATTCGAAGAAAGCTAATTAGAGTGTCAAAATCACTGTAAGAAATAAAATAAAGAATCTCAGAAGCCGGAGGTTGAGCAAGGAGTTCTCGCACTATTTCATCTGACAAATCTACAACAATGTGATCACCCAATTTAATCCCGTTTTCTAACAACCTGCTCAGTTCCAACGAATGAATGAATACCACGCATGGACTGGTACAAAGTTGGCCTCTGCAAAATTTTTTTGAGCGAATGAGTATATCAGCTACATCATTAATTTTAGACTCTTCCAAATCCTCTATAATAGTTATCTGATTGCCTTCACCTTCGTAAATTAAATCTATGCCTTTGGATATGCAGTTACTATAAATGTCATGACGACTTGATGAACTTCCCTGAAAGTACAAAAGATTAATTTGTTCTGAGCCCACTGTGTCCCAAAGAGAGAATGCGCTATTCTTCATAATAACTGAAAAGTCCCAATTCAAAGATGAAACGATATCTTTCATGATATTTATTAGTAATGTAGCCGTCTTAATGGATTTTCTACTTGGTACTAGTACAAGCCCATTACCCATGGCGCAAAATGAAATAATAAAGATGGGAATTAGCGGAATCACCGAATTTCCTGGTGAGCAAATAAGTACCTTACCCCAGGGTGCCCTTGCGATCTTTGTATCACCCCATTGATCATAAAATCGTTCTTTCTTGCGCCACTCGAGGGACATCTTCTTTTGAAGAATTTCAAAGCCGTCCAAAAATGCAAGCAGGTCATCAAAAAGAAATTCTACATGGACTTCATCATACCCTACTTCGCTTGCATATAATTTTATTAACCTATTCTTTTGGCCAATAAACCTTTCTCTCAAAACTGGTATTTTTCTTAACACATCTTCAAAATTTTCCATGACAAATTTGATGCAATTTTTTAGATACATTTTTTAAGGATTTGACATCTTCATAGCCGAACAAAGGAAGAAGATATTTTTTTAGTACACTCAATAAAATTGGGCTCGATTTCAGCTTTGCCTCGATATTGTCCAAGCTTTCATGAATTGAAATTTTATTACTTGGATCATCCGACGCATGCATTTCAGATAGGGTAACACCAGGAAAAACCTTTAAATAAATATGGTCAACATCTCGACCAGAATATTTATTTATTATTGGTAGACCTAGTTTATAGATCCCTGCTTCATCGTCGCCACATAGAACTAAATCGACACAAAAAAAATCTATATCTGCTATCTGAGTCGCGACATATAATAGATCGCCGAAACTGTAATTTTTCTCTTTATAGTGTCTCAGTGTAAGGCCTGCATAAAGTAGCAACTCAGAGGTAGGCAGATAATTTGAAAATTTAAACACGAGGTTAATATACGGTTGTGTAAAATACACGTCATTCGCACAAATAATGTCTGATTGTTCAAAACCCATGCTAATAAATACACTTTTATAATATTCACTTCGGTTGCGTAAATCATCAAATTTCGTTTTGCTATCATCTAAATATGCATGAAAGTCCCCAATAAAAATTAAAATTTTAGTCCCGCTACTTTTCAAAGATTTCAATATTGCGAGATAGGGCAAATACCCAATATGTATATCACCGGTTGGAGCTACTCCCCAAAATACAGTTCCGTGAGACGATTTCGAAATCTTACTCTCTGCTCCAAAATCGACCAATATCCTTTCTATGCTTTTAAGTTTCATATGCTTGCAGCTTTATCTATGTTGATCCAATTGGTAATACCTTTCGCCATTAAACTTTGTGTTGTTGAGATCCGTTCTCTAAGTTTCAAGTACAGCTCATTCTTAGCGTCTATGGAATGAAAAACTTGATTGTAATAATCAGACTCGAACTGCTTAAAGTCGTAGTATTCTTTAATAGATCCATTTAGTCCTTTAACACTTACAACATCAAACCAAGGGAATACAGAAAACTTAAATGTTTCCAAAAGAGGGTTAGCTAAAAATGTCGCACCTAACGGTGGGATTGACATTTTTTTTATTTTTTTAATTAACGATGTGTCTGTTTCATGAATGGATATTCGACTTCCTGAAGAGCTTAGATTTAAATTCTGTCCTAAAATATCATAAGCAGGTTTGACATACGCGAAGCTCATTTTATTTAATCCGGTTGTGAAATTTCTTTCGATTCCGGTTCTCTGAATAAACGAATTAGCAATATCTGGAACCAAGTCATATATTTTCTTTTGAGCATTCTCTGCAAGTACATAGTTTGCATTGACATGAAAAATATCGAGGCATTGCATCAATGCATAAACAGCAACGAATGAGTAAACAGTTTGATTCTTTGCTGAGGATGGCATTGTCTCTCTAACCTTGGAAAGAGAAATATCCCTCATGGAAGAATAGAGTTCTTCCACATAATCTGTCCGAGTTTGAAAAAATGACCCTAAAAGAAAATCAGTATTTTCGAGTTTGCATATTTCTTTGAAGTAAAATTCATAATAGTAGCTTCTAGCCCTATTTTCTTTCCAAGTCATTCCCTTTGTCATAAGCGCGTGCAGGTCAGCTATTATCACATAATGGCGCTTTACGCCTAAACTGATGGCCTCCTTTTGGAGCAAAACCAACGAGTCAAACCCCAAATGTATTGGTGCCACGGGAGCAACTCCCCAAAGAGACTTTCGCGATGTCCAGTCTGAACAAGTACCTGCTAACTCGGTATAATCATTGATATCTGATTTTTCAATTTTCATGTCCTTTTAGTTTAAAATGCGTTCTTTTACCTACTTTAAACAACTTCTCGTCACCACTATTTATCCGTAATTGGGAGTCAACGTCCTGAACCTTCACACCATCAATTTTAACCGCACCCTGTTGAATAAGTCTTCTAATCTCTGATTTTGAGGATGTCGCGTCATATAAATGAATTATATCCAGGATTGAATAAAGACCTTCGGTTAGAGGGAGAGTATCGCAATCAACTGGAAAATCTTTGGCAGAAAATGTTTTTACGAACCAGAGAAATTCTGCGTCTGCGTCAGCAGCACCATGATATTTTTCTACCAATGCCCGCGCAAGCGCGAGCTTAATATCTCTTGGATTATTACCTTTTTGCAGTTCAATTTCGTGACCTTTAATCTCGCTATTTCCTAAATTGGTGTAGACTTCCATCCACTGAATTATCTGAGAGTCTGGCATACTCATAGCCTTACCAAACATACCTCGAGCATCTTCATTTAGTGAGATATAGTTGTTGAGACTCTTACTTTGTTTATTTTTCCCATCCAAACCTGGGGTAATCTTAGTAGTGATAATAATTTGTGAATTCTGACCCATCTTCTCCTGATAGAACTTGCCCATCATTTCATTAAATAACTGATCAGAACCTACGATTGTCAAATCTGATTCTAGCATAAACGAATCATAACCCTGCAAAACAGGATATATTAGTTCATGCATATATATTTCTTTTTTATCTTCGATACGCTGTTGGAACATATCCCTGGAGATAAGTCTAGTATGAGTGACAAGAGATAGTAGATCCAAAAGCTCCGAAGATTTCATTGGATCAAACCATTCAGAATTACGGCGAACTTCAAATAGGTCGGGATTGTCGGTTATCAGTACGGAGGAAACTTGTTTTACGAATTCTAGTCCATTTTTTTCAATAATGTCTCTTGGGATAATTGGTCTTGTATCTGACTTGCCTGTAGGGTCTCCAATTCTTGTGGTAAAATCACCAATCAAAAATTGGACTTTATGACCATGGTCCTGAAGCAATCTCATCATCCAGAGATTTACGGCATGGCCTAAATGTAAGAATGGCGCAGTTACGTCGACGCCATACTTTATTTTAAGCTGTTTTCCCGATCGCAACTTTTCTTGAAAGTCCTTTAGAGAAAAATAATCGCTCGATGTTCTTTCAAATTGCTCGAGGATTTGATTTACCGAGTGCTGATCTGATTTCGTCTTTGTCATACTGATTTCCATATTTAGTTACTTTTTATTTGTGTGCACTTGCAGGTTATCATAATTGTTACTTTACTCGGAAAACATCGTCTTTTCAATCTGTATTGAACTATTGTATTCTACCCATATGTCAATCTCATCGATGTTCGAGATATATCTACTTAACTGGCTAATCGAATTTTGATATTGAATGCCTGATCAAGTGAACAAATTGGAGGATGATGTTTATCTTCCACAAATACAAAGTCACCTCGTAGAAGGATGATCGAATTACCAATACAAAAGTGAAAAAATGATTTTATTTCATATCTCAAGTCAAACGTGCCGCACGTACCGCACGTTTGTCACGAAATTGACATATGAAAAGAGATAAGAATAACCTTCTAATGGTAGCTATCTATTGCAAACCTCATCTGGGATGAAGTTTTGCTGGCTACCGGAGCTAAAAAATATTTGGGGTGAGGTAGAGAATTTTCTTCGTTTTTTTGAAGGCTCCAAGTTGATTAAAAATATTAATTTCGTAAGTTCAAGCAAAGATTCGGAATAGTAGCCCCAACTAACCTTGGTGCATGGAAAAGGCATTTATGGATCATATTGCGCGACGCTAGGATCAGTCACAATCCACAGAATCGTTGATCGAATCACTAGTTTTGCGACTTTCAAAGACTTTTAACGTGGACTTTCTTGCTAAGAAATCCCTACAGTTAACTTATAGAACTTTTTCTACATGTTTTGACGATAATAAAACCTATATGGACCAAATTGTACCTAATTCCACATTCAACAAGTTTTATAGTTTATTGTGCGATCAAATAGATCAGCAATTTTTTACAGGGAACTCACGTCCCACAAAAGGAAAAAGGAAAATGTGGGAGACTGCCAAAGTTCAAATTCAAGGCGACCCACCAAGATCTGTAAGTGTATCCCGTCATTTATTTGGAACTGCGGATGACTATTTTTATCGAAGACACCGAGATTCAATGAATGGCAGGAAGGTTTCCTTGGATTTTGATCCTTTCATTAAAGCCTTAGAATTCATAAAAATTGAATTACCCGGAACTTTGGCGGATAATAAACATTTAACTAATCAGCAAAAGTGTAATGCGCTTTTAGATCGATTTTGCTTGATTTATCCTTTAGTACAATTCGATCAGACGATCTCCTCTCCCCATTCCCTCATAACCGAAGTCATAAGGAAATTCTATGGTAGTATCTCCATACAGGACCAGGTAATCGATGCTTGGAGGCAATTGAGCCCAGCATACCAAACTAAATGGGGACAAGACTTTTTGAAGTTTAAAAGCGGATACGTGAATTGTAAATCAATACGCAACTTAGCAATTTTCAATTTTGTAGATGTATCAGCTTCCGAAATTGATTGCATGGTTTATTACGACGATGAAATTGAAGCATACTCCTCTCCCGCACTTGCCAGCCTTGATTCGTTGCTAGTTAAAGATGAAGATAGATTCACGAAAATCCTCAGCGAAATGCGATTAAAAGCTGAAAATCTAGGAATATCCGAATTTGAGAACATAGAACTTCACAAATTGTTCGATCCGGTTGCATCAGAATACATTTGGTATAAATGTAATTTTTCCGAAAAAAAACATTATAATTTCTTTCCGACAGCAAAAACCACAATTGTCAAAAGATTATACAAATGCACTTGCAGGCGCGTTGATGGCATTTGGTTAATTGAAAGGTTAGTGAAGCTAACAACTTACTCGGTACGTTGAGAAAGCATCTTCTCTTTAAATGTTTAAATATTTGTCAACGATGAGAATTTGTCATCTGATTATTTATTTACATAACTTGTTAGAATACAGTATGTACTTTGGCTTCTTTAGTGAAGATCAACATTCTCAACTGCAACGCGAGCAAAACAGTTACTTCCCTTCACATGGCGATCAAACCATTCCAGATTTCTGATGATTGTTATCTTATTTTCATAGATGTCCTTTGCTGAAATCTGTATAGTCAATAGACTTAATTCGGCACATGTCAGCTTAATCATGTCGCGCGGCTCTGCTTGATTAAAAACTATTTCAAAAAGACGTAATTGTGTTCCAGGATACAAAACCTTTACAACTCCATCTGCAATTGCGACATTATCGTACAAGGCGATGTCGATAGTAAGCAGATCATTTAATTTCGTATAACTGTGGACATCTTTTATATATTCCACGTTTTCAATGATGAGCGGCCCCACACCATTGTTGCTAACTGCAACGAAAAGGTGACCGTCCATATCACGGAGATCAATTTGACCAAACGGTTTTACCGATTTTTGATTATGAGCACGTTGTAAGTAAGCCTGAAAAAATGTGGCAAGAAGGGCAAGAATTGAAATGGTGATTGCCAAGAAATCCTCCTACAACCAGTAATAATGAACAAATCAAATGATTCCATGCAACTGTAATAAATGCAAGCGTTCCAAGGCATGTAGGTCATAAATACGGGGAATAAACTTGTGATAAATACTACACTGCGGGTCTTTACCACCCACCCTATATACCGGGCAACCGCTTGTGCAGACGGCTCGATATGGACAGGCTTTGCAGTCATTCGATTTTATTTCTTCTAAATGCGGCCCCTGCTCAATCATGGTAACTAAATCCAGGTCATTATTATATATGGAAATATCCTGCTGCACCGAATCACCAAAATGAACATGGCAATAATTAAAAGTTCCGTCAACGTTAATCGCACCGCCAGAAAAGCCGGAAGAGCACGTTTGGAAGCCAAGTTCGCGGGGTTTCAAATCACAAAACTGAAACTTGCCAGAAACTGTCCATCCTTTCTGAACTGCTGCCGCCATCTTATCAAAACAGATACTGAGACTTTGCTCCAGCGCTGCCCCATCTATTTTATCTCCTTTAACGATTGACAACCGAAACGGAATATCGAGACCAATCAAATAATCCGTCAGTGCAGGTAAACCATACAAATTGTTATTTGTTACAACCGTATTGATGGAAACCTGCAAGCCATTTTCAAGTAGCTTACGGATGTTCCTAGCAATGGTGGCAAAAGAGCCGCGACCAGACAGATACGGTCGTGCACGGTTATGATCCTCTTTTAAACCATCGATCGAAACGCTAAAACTTATATGTTCCTTTTTAGCAAAATCAATGATTTCGTCCGTCAACAATGTCAAATTTGTGAGGAAGGATATTTCAAGATTGCATGAACAGTTACCAAGGAGTTGCCTTGCATTCGGAATAAAGTGTTGCCATGACTTGAATTGCGTCAAAGGCTCACCACCAGCTAACCTTAACCTTATCTTCGTAATATTCCGCTTTTCAACAGTTTCAACAAGCTTTTCCAAAAACCGACTCTTGACTTCGTCGGACATACCACCACTGGTATGCAATGTTGAGATATAGCAGTAAGAGCATCCTAAATTGCATGCGTTTGTCGTGTGAATCCAAAAATCAAGCGCAGTTGGAAATTCTGGCTTTCGCACACATGTGAGGTCTTCCCGTTCGAGCAGAATTCCCGATTTGACAAAACTTTCAAAAAGCATTTGTGAGTTTTCAACTGAGATTGCGTGTCGCTCCGCAAATTCGGCCACACTTGTCCCGTCATTTAAAGAACCAAGGAACGCGCGTTGTAGTGCGGTTAGTATTCTTAACGAATCACGTTGCGTACAATTAACAGTGTAATGGTAATCACCATCAATTGGCCTGATAAGAACGCCCGGAGCGATCTTGGGAAACATATCCTTCATGATCATTCGGATTTGTGAAACCGTTGCAATCACAATTCACACTTACAGATTGAATTTTACCGTCAATCAAACCTAATTTGGTCAGCTCCGCAAGGTCATCAAAGAGTATTTGTTCATCATTTTTCGTAGCCATAAAACAATGCGTTTAAGATAAATCCATTCTCAAATAAAATTCTCTCGTTCATTTGAGCGATGTCCTACTTTGTACAAGGCTGTAAAGTTATCAAAATAAATATATGTTATAAGATCTTATAACATAATTTTTACCCTAATCTAATTCATTCGTGGAAAAACGGAATGAAGGAAGTACGAGACCTAGCGAGACTGCAAGAAATCGGAAGTTACATGAAGGAGCTTAGGCAGAAGGCCGGATTGAGCCAGGATGAGCTTGCAGCACGTTGTGACCTTACTAAAAGTAATATCAGCAACATCGAAAATGGCAAAAAAGACTATTTTTTCACGACCTTTTTAGAATACGCCAAAGGACTTGGTTTACATCCCCAAATCCTACTCGGGAAGGACTTTGATTTTGTATCCCGCTACTGATAATCAAATATTATGTCTAGCTTGTTAACTCGTACAAATTGAACCGACTATTGTACAAGCCGGGTCGAGAGGAGAAAATCAGACATTCGTTGATGTAGCTCTTCGAATATTTTTTCGATCGAAACTTTGAAAATGCGGCAATGGCGCGGCAATGAGATTTTCAAGACTATTTTTGAATGTAATTAAGTGCTTGAAAAGATTGGTTGCGGGGGCCAGATTTGAACTGACGACCTTCAGGTTATGAGTAAAAATCTGACTCCACTTCATCGATATAATCAGCGTATTCTTGCATCATTTTTACCCGCTGTGGCAAGAACTGTGCACGGTCATATGCTCGATCAACGCCACTTTTCGGAACATGTGCCAGTTGTCTATCAGCAATGTCATGAGGATAACCCAATTTCTCTTTCAATATTCCCAATGCGAGCGATCTAAATCCATGGCCCGTCATTTGGCCTTGGTAGCCCATTCTCTTGATTGCAACAAGCATCGTATTTTTATTCATATGCTTTCTCCGGTCATAACTGCCAGGAAATATAAATTCCCGGTTCGCATTCAATTCTTTCAGTTCCTGAAACATCGCCCGCGACTGGTGTGACAACGGTACGATATGCGGAAGATTCATCTTCATACGTGACGCAGGAATAACCCACGTCGAATTGTCAAAATTTATTTCCTCCCATTTTGCTTCCACGAGCTCGGTGGTACGTACAAACGTGAGGAGCAATAATTTCAGCGCCAGAAAGGTTTGTCGTTGAATACGACTTTCATAACCATTCAAGCACGCCAGAAATTCAGGAAACTCATCGACCGAAATCGACGCGTAATGTCCCCTTTTAAATTTTTTCATTGCAGCTTCGAGTCCATAAGTAGGATCATTTTCCGCCCTGCCCGTAGCGATAGCATATTTGAACACATGGCTGCACATCCCTTTTATTCTGCGGGAGAGTTCTGGGGCTGTCTTTTCGATCTTTTGAAGACAACCAAGCATCATCATTGGCTTAATATCTGCAAGAGGAAAATTTCCTAAATAAGGGAACACATATTTCTCAAAACGGTGTCTGATGATCTCGGAGTGTTTCGGCTTCCATAGCTCAATCTGCTTTGAGTGCCACTCTAAAGCGATTGATTTAAAATCTAGTTGCTGATTTAACGCTTGCGCCTGAGCGGCCTGAAGACGTTTCAGGACTGGATCAATGCCAACTCGTATGTCCCCTTTAATTACTTCCTTGGCTTTACGGGCATCCGCGATTGAGATAGCGGGATAGGCGCCGATTGAAATTCGCTTTTCTTCGCCATGAAGGCGATACTTGAGCCGCCAGTATTTTGAACCGCTCGGAGTGATTTCAAGATACAGACCCTCTCCGTCAGCGATCTTGTAAGGCTTGATTTTAGGTTTTGCTGCCTGACAGGTCATGTTCGATAAAGCCATTTTACAACCTCTGATTCGAGTTGCTGGGAATTTCGATACCAATCGGCATTTTCATGCCCCCAATCATGCCCCCACTTTTGGTTACTGTGGGTAAATGATAGGAATATATTGATAAACCCATTATAGCTTTAACGTGCTGCGAAAATTGAATAATTCGCGTTTTGATAAGAATAAATAATGTTGGTAAAAAAGGGATTGGTGCCCGTAGCCGGTGTGCCATCTGATCTCTAAGTCCTTGGTTGGATTGATATTTATATGGCCCCTCGTTCTGGATGCCCCCAATCGTGCCCCCAGACCTTGTTAATGCCCGTATAAATATCTTATCATTCGACTATCATTCATGCAACCAAAACTTGCATTTTAGTGAAGCATTATCCAACGCATATCGGTCTTATACCGGCTCATCTCCTCCTTTACCATTAGAAGTTTTAGATCCGGATCTGATTCGCGCATATCACCTAGAATTCAAATTAAAGGTATATGCATAAAAATTAACTTGATATTTAAAGCTATACCTTTATATTTGAAATAGTATTTTAAAGGTATATACTTATGAAGCTAACTAACAGCCAACTTATCGTAATTCGACAACTGGATCAGAAGATGCAGGACCTTACTGCATTGGCTAAGATTCCACTCCCTGCGGAAGGCTGGATCAGCCTTCTCCGGAAAGCCTTGAATATGTCCCTGAGGCAGCTCGGCGTGAGATTGTCTATGACCGCCCAGGGCATTAAGGACATTGAGAAACGAGAAGCGGATGGAACCATTACCCTGAAATCGTTGATCGAGGCTGGCGACGCTCTAAACATGAAATTTGTCTATGGCTTTGCCCCCAAAGACGGCTCTCTGGAAGATATGATCGAAAGCAAAGCCAGGGAACAGGCGTTGAAAATTGTCAAAAGAACATCGACAACCATGAAGCTGGAAGATCAGGAAAATTCACCGGAACGCCTTAAACAAGCGGTTGATGAATTGTCGCAAGAGATCAAAAGAGAAATGCCGAGAAGTCTATGGGATTAGATTTACACTATGACGAAGGCCAAACACCCATTGATGAAGACGAAAAAGAAGGCCTGCTAATTACGTCGGTCACCACCCGTGGTGAACTGGACGAAGTGGAACAACGAAATATCGAAGAAGCTATCCGCTGGACAGTCGAACGACGGCGGAGATTTACGGCCGCCGAAATCCTGACCGAAAAATTTGTCAAAGAATTACATGCCAGAATGCTCTCAGGTGTCTGGCAGTGGGCAGGAACATTTAGAAATTCCAACAAAAATCTTGGTGTCGATAAATATCAAATAGGTCTTGATTTAAGAATGTTGCTGGATGATTGTAAATTCTGGATCGACAATAATACCTTCCCTTCCGATGAAATCGCAGTCAGGTTTAAGCACCGAATTGTATCCATTCATTGTTTTGCCAATGGAAATGGAAGACATTCGCGTCTGATAGCAGATGTCATTGTGGAGAAGATATTTGGTCGAGAAGTGTTCACCTGGGGAAGCCAAAACCTGGTGCCGACTAGTGAGTTTCGTTCTATTTACTTATCTGCTTTGCGTGAAGCAGATAGAGGAAACTATGCCCCCTTAATAATATTCGCGCGGTGCTAGGATTCATTTTATTAAATAAACTACTGTTTCAAAGTCATTTTATTTTAGGAATGTAAGCCTTTACCCCCGATTATACCGCCAGAGCGGTTTTGATAAAAAACCTAGGTTCGAATCCTGGCAGGCCATTTAAGCTTCCAATAATCCCTGTATCCATGGATGTTCACTTGATCGCTGGCACCTAAGCAAATATTTCATTTCTCCACTGTAAGAAGCTTCGCTACTAATAGCCCGTCGTATTTTTCCTGAGACCTTTAAAAATTCTGGTTTTCTTGAACTGTCTCTCAAACATGCTTCAAAGAGCCTTTGACCATCGATAATATCCGATATGAGACGCACGGCTATACCGTGACGCAATAGACAAGTCGCATCACGATCTAAATGATAAACTTCAATTGAAGTTTCTGCACGGCGGATTTGAATAGGGTCGGTACTTGTCGGGCATGGTTTGCCGTTTTCTTGTTGGCAACCCAAGAGCTCGCAATCAAAAATTTTACACGGATCTAGTAATTCTGGTTCTTCATCATCAATAGGACCAACAGTATATACTCGCTTGTCTTCATCCATTAGTGGAAATCTATCTGCCTTTCCACCAGCCGTCCCAAACTCTAAGTCTATCCTTCTGCTATTACAATATGTACATGCTAGCCTAAAATTGTCTTTATCAAATGCTAACCATCTATATCCTATATGAGGATTTCGCGCATCTAATACGCGCTTTTTAGGTCTAAAGTGATCTACTGCGTTGTCAGAACGATCAATTGGTGACTCACAATACCAACATTTATTCTCGGAGATACGATTCATTTCGACCTTTAACTCGCGCCATATATCAGCGTGATCGTTTGGATCGGCACCCGCTGCAATAGCTAAAGTAGCTGCTTGGGATCTCGCTAACCATCCTGGAGGCATTCGAATTCTATCTAAATCGATATATCTCATGACTTATCATTACCGTTTTCAGAAAGTAGAACACCAAGTAGTTCTTGTGAAAGCTTTTCCCTCTCATTACGTTCAAGTGCTACAACATGTTCAGCTAGAATTGCTGTCTCTTCCGTTTTGAACCGAGCAGATAGAATTTCATTTCGCAGGCGTAAATAGCGAGAATACTCATCGTCTGGGTGGAAAAACCTAAATCCAAGCTTATTTAGCTTTTCATTCAATAGTTCCAATTCTTGTTGCTCCTCAGCTGACAATAGCTTTTTACTACCCAGTATTCGCTGCTTTTCTAATAATAATTGAGTTGGTTGATCCATAGTTGAGGCAATTCCAAACATATCGCTTGCTACGATTGCGGCATAGCCCATACCACGAGGATCCACTTCTGGATAAAATGCAACCACCCGCCTGCTAGTGCCTTCGTCGCGTAATTGAAGAATTTGTACTTGTTCTCGCACAAGCTCTGCCACTGCCAAAGGATTATGTGTCGTCAGTAAAATATGACTTGTGGCATTTCCACCTGAAGATGATGCAACGACATTCCTTAGATAACTTAGATAGTCCACACTCCATCTCGGATTCAAATGAGTATCAGGCTCATCCAAAAGGAAGAGACTTTCCTCTTCTGCTGTGAATTTAATTAAGCCTAGCACTGTGAGCAATTGCTGTTCACCTTCACTCAACTCTCGGAATGTTACTGTCTCGTCTGTTTTTCTAAGCTTTACCTTGATCCGAACTTCTTCGATTAGCTGAGAAACATATGTGCTCTCAAGATCGCGAAAAAATTCCGCTGGGGCTTGCTGAGCGACCAGCTTTCGCAATGATTGAATATCCTTAACGTACAAGTACTTGAACTGTAGAGTTTCTTTATTCCAGAGAGATACAGGAACGCGCCGCTCAGTTTCCACTGGTGCCAGAGCTATCTCATACAAACGTGAAAGAAATTCGCTCACAATGCCTTTGGCTCCCCAGAAGCGAGGATCACCATCCGGCTGTTCCTTCCAAGGCGGTTTCCGTAAAACAAACAAAACCGACTCTAAGCCGCTATCAGGATCTAAGCCAAGATTATTCTTTAGGAAATCTAAAACATCATTATTCTCGCCTATTAAAAACGCCAATAATACGAACTGACTGTGCACGGGTAGAGCGTAGAATAGACGCTTTATTCCTGGATCCTCTCCCCTTCGTAATTTCTCGTCATACCATTGCAAATAAGGCGCAAAAATATCATGCATACGAGAGCTCTCACCGGAATAGTAACTGAAAACATATTTCGGTAAGTTTCTGCTTTCGTCCAAAAAAGCTTTTAGTTTAACATTACTCACTGTATTCACATCCATGTGAATCATGGAATCATCTAAAGCACTTTTTGCAGTTACTTTGATAATATATTTCTCGCCACTTCTATCAGGGTCATGATCAATGTCGATGAAGCGTTCTGCTTCGGCTGCACCCATACGATAAGAAAGATTGAAAGCGAAATCTATTTTGGGTGACTTTTTTGGGCTAATCAGTTCTCTGAAAATGATTGCCAAAGCTTCCAAAACGTTTGACTTACCTGTTCCATTCCACCCAATGACAACCGTCACCCAGTGATCTTGATCGAAATCAATTGTTACATCTTTCAAATTCTTGAATTGATGTGACAAGCTTTCCTTAGGGCTACCGATTGTTAGTTTATCAAGACGCATGATCAGACTTCTTATTCAGTTTAATTTGATCGAAAAGCTTCTTCCCATTTGTATCTCGGATTGTTTCAATTTCGATATAACCTTGATGATCAAGAGAACGCAGTTCGGCATAAACTGGCTCAATTTCCTCGGTAGTTGCATTTTTACCAACACCACACAATTTAAATGCTTCCTGTGCAGATATCCAATCATTTGCGTCAGAAAGAACGTCTATAAGTTTTCTATTCATACTTTTATTTTCCTGTTTGACGCTTGGCAATTTTTTTCGAATAGGTTGCACATGTGCTTTCATCTGACGCGATATATTCTCCAATAAAGCCTTAGCGTTAACCTCTTTTGGATTTTGCTTCACAAGTTCACCAGTAAAACCTTTGGACAAAATTGCTTGATTAAGATGGCTGATGAGTTTATTTGCACTACTTGTTTCATAAGCTAGATGATTGATCCATTCAAAAGCAAGTTCAATTTGACGCACTATTTCGATTTGCTCTGCAATACTTGGTACTGGCAATTGAAACGCTGCAAGCTTTTTTGCATTGATATTTGACTGATTTATTCCGTCGCTCTTTACTCGTTGACAATAAGCTTTACCAGCAGGACTATTAAGGCAATAAGTTAAATACGACGGCAGTAGGTGTTCTGAGCATTTAATTCTAATAAGATAACCTGCGTATATTGCCTCTTGCTCGCCATCAAATAGAGCTGTCTTCCCTACAAGCTCCGCACTATTTGTTCGATTGAATAAAACATCACCAGCGCTCAAAGCATATTTTTTTATTTCCTTAGGATCGGAAGTATAAACCAGCTTATCCCAATTTAACTTTCCATCCTGTATATTTCCCATTCTCAAAACTGGTATTTCTCCGACCGGGGATGATTTTGAAGAAGTTCCGTAAGCAAAATCTAAAACAACTGCTTGCAGTTTTAACACTGGAGCGCTGCTAAGATTGTTAAGGTCTCTCCATGCGCGGGTTAGGTTGCCGTCAAAAGCAGCACCTAAAATTCCTTGTTTATATTTTTCTATTAGTTTTGGTATGCTGTTTAGATTATCATTTACACTTTTCGATCGAGCAAACAAAGTATCGATTTTACTTACAATCCTCTTTTGTTCTTCAGCGGGAGGTAGATCCACCGGCCATTCGTCGAGAGTTTTCTTGTCTACCTGTCTAAAAGTAGAACCTGTACCGGCCTCATCTAATTTTTTTGCACTTTCTTGAAGCTTATAATACAACCACCGAGGCTCGACGAATGACTGCAAGCCTGCTACGCCGCGGCCTAGACAATAGCTCTGATCAGAGAAAGCCACTTTCCCGATAGTGGCCCTAATACAAAGTATTAAATCTCCTTCTTCAGATACTTTTGTGGGCTTACTTGTAAATCTGGACGATTTGATTTTGTCATTATCAAAGTCTGCTGCGCCACCGACTAACGGAAGGCCATCACCATTGGTATTTGTGAACTCTCCATCCGGTGACTGCCCCATATTTAACTGAGCTATCTTGCCCAGCGAAGTCTTAACCCACCCATTAGGCAATTCATTTATCATGGCGTTTCAAGCGAATCAGAGTCTAGCTCTATTGACAATTCTTTTATCTCGTTAAGTGCTTCTCTTAGATGATTGAGAATAGCTTCTGCAATTTCCTCTGGCTCACTAAGATTGTCTTCTAAATCAAAATCTGCATTTGCGAGCCATACGATATCAAGATTATCGTTCCGATTCAAAATTTCTTGTCGACTGAAAGCCTTCCAACGGTTATTCCCTTCTACCGTTTCGCGGTTTGTCATCCCTTTGGGATCTGTTCCAAAAAAATGTTCAAAATCAGAAAAATCGCTATCATTTAACGGACGCTTTTTACCAAATTTAACTGCTCCGGAGCGCATATCGTAAATCCACACTATCTTAGTGTTACCGGTGTCCTCTGAACCACGCGTAAAAAACAAAACATTTGTTTTAACGCCTTGGCTGTAAAATATACCAGTAGGCAACCTTAAAATAGTGTGTAAATTACATTTATCCATCAATTCTTGGCGTATTTTCCGTCCAACCCCTTCTTCGAATAATACATTGTCTGGAAGCACAACTGCAGCTCGGCCGCCTGCTTGCAGCCCGGAATAGATATGTTGGAGGAATGCGAGTTGCTTATTTGTTGTCAGTATGTCTTCTCTATTTTTACGAGCACTTCCCGCTTTCGCTCCAAAAGGTGGATTTGCTAAAATCACAGTAGCCAAGCTTAACGCCTCAGCGTCTTTTGTAAGGGCATCTCCTAGGATAATATTGGAATCTAGTTGATGCAAAAATGCGTTCATCAAACAAATCCGATAAGTGCCTTTTTCAATTTCAACACCTTCGTACTTCGGAGGATTATCTATGTATGCTTCTCTCGAATTATTACTGCGAATGTAATGGTCAGCTGAGATCAGAAAGCCGCCGGTGCCAGTGGCTGGATCTTGTATAACTTCACCCAGTTCTGGCTTCATAATTCTTACCATAGAATCAACGAGCGCACGCGGTGTAAAATACTGCCCAGCACCCGACCGTGCATCTTGTGAATTTTTTGCTAGTAAACCCTCATAGATGTCTCCCATTCCGTCCATCGAAATCGAATGCCAGTCTAACTTTGCAATACCATCAACAACAGCTTTAAGATTTTCAGAGTGTGAAAAAACAGTTGTTGGAAAAGCATAAATTCTTTTTACGATATCACTTGAAGCGTGCCCTCCAAGGTAGGTCAGCATGTCGCGATACTCTGTTAACAAATCATCGCCAGTGTAATCCACCAAACGAGACCATCTACAGTCCTCAGGCAACAAATCTTCGGTTTTGTTTTCTTGCGCGATTTTTAAAAAAAGTAGGTAAGTAAGCTCAGAGATATACTCGTGATAACTTATGCCATCTCCGCGCAGGATATTGCATAAGTTCCATATCTTCTGAACTATGTTCTCATTATTCATATTTATTTTCAAAGTGATGCTTATGGCTTGAAATTCATTATAAACAGATAGCTATCTTCTTCAATACCGTTTGTTTTGTTGCTTGTTATAGTAGCCTTTCAATCATATGGTAAAAGTTATCTGCCGTGTCAGTGTTGGTCATACGAGGGTAAAGCTAGTCTTTTCTTGTGCTTCCTCAATCATATTTGGGACTTGTAAACGAGCTATTTTTTATCAGTAGCGATGAAAATTATGGTGCACCAGATAGTTCTTTCTTGTAACTATTTGCCAATCACCAAGTCCAGAGCGTCATCTGCACCTTTATTAATAAAATTGCTTTGGTAGCCCATCGTTGTCTTAATGTCCGAATGCCGATAAAGACGTTGTAGTATATTAACCGGTATCTTATCTGAAGAAATCTGGGCGAAGGTGTGCCTGGCGATATGCATTGTTAGAGGCTTCGACAAACCAATCAGTTCCCCTATCTGTTTCAAATAGTCATTGCAGCTCTTTGTCCTGGTCTTGATATAGCTCTGCACAACATAGGCATCTGAAAGATCAACCATACGCGTCAAATCTGGAAAAACTAGATCGTGAGCGGTATCTTCTGAATACCCTGCTAATATCTTTGAAGCTTTCTCTGGAACCTTCAAAGATCCTGCTTTGAGATTTTTACCCATAGAATAGTAAAGTCGGTCGTTCTGAAAATCTGACCATTTCAATCTGAGTACATCGGAAATCCTCATTCCAGCGAAAAAGAAGGAAATAAGCCAAAGGTTCCGTGCATGATGTTGCCCGTCTTTCAGTTCAATGTCTTCTAACTTCTTCACCTCTTCCGAAGTCAGTCCGATCTTGGCACTATCAGGAAATTTGATTGAAATCTTCCCCTTCCCGAACGGATAGTATTTTTGATCAACCAATCCTGCAGTGATTGCCTGATTAAAGATTGTTCTGATAACCACCAGGTGATTTACAACTGTCCGCTCAGTTACCTTGCGTTTGCTGCGTAAGTATGTTTGAAACTGGCGTAGTAGAGCAGGATTTATATCTGTAAAGCTAATATCAGCACCTTTTAAAAATTCTTTGAATCGATTTACACGCGGAAGGTCGGCAGACTTGCGATTAAACTTCCCGTTCTTTTCCAGCTGATCACAGTATAAGTTTGCCTGCGAGAAAAAACCTGCTCCCGCCACCTGTTTGATTGTCTTGCGGACAGCGGCCACGGAATTGTCTTTTTTCTGACTGGCTAGTTGAAGCAGCTGATCATTGATCTCGGCTTTTTTCGACAAAATCAAATTATTCAGCCACACTGAATTCGGATGCGCCTTTTTAACTTTTTGACCTATGGCATCCCATTCACTCTCCTTCACATACTGTTTTAGATACACATACGTTGAGCTACGGTTATTTGTCACGCGCAGCGCGATGGGAAATTTGCCTTCTTGATTAGGCTTTTTTCGCAGGATTGCTTTAATTGTGGATGCCATACCGTTCAGAATGAGACTGTTTCAGATATGCAAATATAGCAACTTCAAAACTGTTTGGTACAACATAGGTACAACAAATGGCGGTTTTTTGTGAATTTAAGTAAATCAATAATACCGCAACTAACTGATATATAGATAGTATTGATACAAATTACACCATATGAAACCAAAATACGCAGGACTTAAAATCCTGTGAGCCGAAACGCTCGTACGGGTTCGATTCCCGTCCCCGGTACAATAGCTCCTTAGCGCAAGTTGAGGAGCTATTTTTGTATATTTTTCTACAAAAATTCTAGCTGACGGACGCTCCGTTTAGTAAAAATATCCCAAAAATTAAAATGAATATGGGATCAAGCTGAAAAGTTGGGGGGAAGCTGAATTATTATTTGCTTTGCATCCTGAACCAATTTTGTTTGCATTGAACGATTCTTACCAAACACTTGTCCGTATACTTTTACCAGAAGGCATCCTAGAGTATTTTGAACCAACCAAAGTCGTTGAGTCCATTCCTGGATTAAACATCTACTTAGTAGAGAAGAATATTACTCCTGTTGAGTATAAAGATGAAAAGTTGGAGTCCAAGGGATTTCTTCCGGAAATCTATATTCAGGACTTTCCTATTCGTAATCAGAAAGTTACGCTCTGTATAAAACGCCGTCGTTGGGAAGTCAAGGATACAAAAGAGATAATTAGCAGAGACTGGAATGTGGTACAACAGGGAACTCGAATGACCAAAGAGTTCGCTGATTTTTTAAAAGAGTTGTATAGATAATAATCCCGTTAGCTGTTCACAACTGGGTAAATACTATCATTTAGAAGGGAAACAGCTTCAGCAGCAGTATAAAGATCATATCAGTGACTATCGCCAATGGGATCAAATAGAGCATGCAGAAGACTGGATGTTGTATGCTGAGAATACAGGTGTTCATTTAAGCATTGATGAAACTGCTCTTTCTAACGGGGAATTATACACCATCGTTACAAATAAAGCTGCCAAAGGGAGGAAAGGAGCACTTGTTGCGATGGTTAAAGGCACTCAGGCTGAAACTGTTATTGAAGTTTTAAACGGGATTCCCAAGAAGCTTCGGGACACAGTTCGTGAGGTTACCTTGGACATGGCAGCCAATATGAATATGATCGTGAAGCGCTGTTTTGTTAAGGCAGATCGGGTAATCGATCGCTTTCATGTACAAAAATTAGCATATGAAGCGGTACAGGAAATCCGGATCAAATACCGCTGGGAGGTTCTGGATAAGGAAAATGAGGCCATTAGTACAGCCAAGGCGGCGGGAGTAAGCTTTGAGCCAGAAGTTCTCGAAAACGGAGATACAGTAAAGCAGTTGTTGGCAAGAAGTAGATATCTGCTATTTAAGCACCATGACAAGTGGACCACCTCGCAAGTAAAACGGGCCAAGTTGCTGTTTGAACGTTATCCCTTAATCAAGAAAGCTTACAATATCTCTTTGGATCTGGGGACTATCTTTCGGACTTGCACTTTGAAGGAAGTAGCCTTCAAGAAGCTTGCATTGTGGTATAACATTGTGGAAGACTGCGGAATAGACTCCTTCAAAACCGTTGCCAGGTCTATTCAAACCCACTATTTAGATATCCTGAATTTTTTCAACAATAAAAGCACCAACGCATCGGCCGAATCTTTCAACGCCAAGGTTAAATCTTTCAGATCGTCATCAAGAGGTGTAAGAGACATCAAGTTCTTCCTGTTCCGGCTTTCTAAACTTTATGCATAATCGCCCCCCAACTTTTCCACTTGATCCTGAATATGTCCTGATCTCCACAGGATTCATTTTATTAGCGTAATTAGATTTGGTCTACTTTTTTTCCAAAACTTCAATCAAATGCGCTACAATTTTTATCTGCCACTGCTGTTTTCGACAGTGCTCATCGGGATGACCGGTTGTGAGAAGAAGTCTAAGAACACAGTTAAAATATCCTTTAATTTTCCGAAGGCAGCAGGAGATACTGTCAAAGTGGGAAGAACGAATATGATAAGTCTAGCCAGTATAGAACTGGCGAAGGTACTGCTGGATAGTGCAGGAAAAGGCGTGGTCGAAGTGATGGTGAAAGAGCCCTTTTTTGCCCATATTAACAATGGTAAAAACATTACAGCAGGCATTTTGATTGCGCCTGGGGACGAATTTCAGATTCTGTCTGCCGAACCTGGCGCAAAGCTTCCGTTACGTTTTGAGGGCAATGCGGCAGCGATCAATCAGGTTTATTATGAGGCGCAGCAATTTACATCTGCTTTCAATAAATGGAATGATACTTATTCCTTTCAGCTCGAAGGGAATGAGTTTTTGAAAGCAAGAGATTCATTACAAAGAAGTTACGATCAATTGTTAAGCAACTTGAAAACTAATCCCGAAGTGTCGGCTGAAAAGCTGGATTTGCTTAAACGCCATGCTGCTATGCATGTAATTTTCTACCAATATAATTTCGCCGCAGGAAAAGACTCCGCAGAAATTCCGCAATCAGTGAGGGAAGTTGTTCAAAAGTTTCCTGTGGATACAATAGCTTTGAAAGCTGGTGTATTCGATTACGGATTAATTGGTAGCTTTTTTTATCGCGATGAAATCAGTAATGCTATTTATGAAGAGCATGACGAACTACAGAGCGATACTTTGGAAGCTATTTTTCCGGCATTAGTTGAAAAGAAAATTAAAGCCGGCAACTATCCAAAGTCCGTCGAAGATTTTCTCCGTGTAAAAAGTGTTAATGGTCAAATCGGACTCAATGGTCTTACACCTAACTTACATAAGCTCGCTAAAACACTTGAAAAGGAAGTTCTTTCCCAGGATTATAAAAGTGTGATCCTCGAAGATGTGGCCCGCTGGGAAAAATTAGGCCCGGGCAAACCCGCCCCAGATTTTTCTGGAATTACCACGGATGGCAAGCAGCTGGCGCTATCGGATTTGCGGGGGAAAATAGTATATGTTGACATTTGGGCGACATGGTGCGGCCCCTGTGTAGGCGCATTCCCCGATTCCAAAAAGGTGCAGGCAGAGTTTAAAGGCGATGACCGGATCGCATTCCTATACGTGTCGGTAGACCGCGATACCCTGGCTTGGAAAAAAATGGTGATCGGCGGCAAAGTGCCCGCTGGGCTGCACATGCTTGATGGAAGTGATAAGCCCGAATCCATTTGGAACCTCTACCACGTTTGGGGCATTCCACGCTACTTGCTGATAGACGAACGGGGTCGGATTGTGTCTAATCACGCAGCGCACCCGTCTTCCGGCAATGCCCACGGAGAACTGCAGAGGGCGCTGGCCGCAAGCAGTCTTATGGAGAAATAGTAGCCTCGAAGATCGTTTCATCATATTTCAACACAAAGAAACAGCCAATCAACCGATTCATATTCAATCGATTAAATTCGATATTGATTTTAAACTTTCAAAAAACGGTTCGACTACTGATCCGCTCCGTACCATTACAAAAAGAGCTTGCGAAACACAGATCCGCAAGCTCTTTTTAGTTAAGCGCAATGCTCTTCTACGAATTGGCTAATGCCCGATCCAAGTGCACATAGCCGCCATCCACGTAGATGAGCTGGCCAGTGGTGTGGCTCGAACGTTCGGATAATAAGAACACCGCCATATTGGCAATCTCTTCCGCGGTAGTCATGCGGTTTTCCAGTGGAATATGAGCCGTAATGGAAGCAAGCTTTTCCTGCGGATTGGCCAACGTTTCAATCCATTTCTCATAAAGCGGCGTCCAGCATTCTGCTACGATTACCGAATTGACCCGAATTCCATATTTAAGCAGCTCTACTGCCCACTCCCGTGTGAGTGCATTACGTCCACCGTTGGCCGCCGCATAAGCAGATGTGCCACCTTGTCCGGTATCGGCCGTTTTGGAGCTGATATTAACGATGGCGCCCTTGGAGGCTTTAAGCGCAGGCAGAGCATGGTGAACCATCAAATAATAATGCACCACATTTTTATGTAAGGAAGCAATAAATCGTTCATAATCGCCACTTTCCAGCCCTACGCCATCATTGACACCCGCATTGTTGATCAGACCATCTATACGTCCAAATTTCTCCATTACTGCCGCTACCGCCGCCTCCGATTGAGAGGGCTCTGTCAATTCTGCTACAACCTGAAACGAGGAAAACCCTTTGGCCGCCAGATCATCAACAACTTTCTGGTTGTCTGCTGCGTTTCTGCCCACAATTACCGGGATGGCACCTTCTGCCGCCAAAACCTGCACAATCCCCTCTCCTATTCCCTTTGCACCACCGGTGACAATAACAACTTTATTTTGAAGCTTTAAATCCATAATTGACGCTTATTATTGTGTTTTAGTAAATATTATAAATAGTGAGGCCCGTTGTAAAAGTCCAAGTACCCAGAACCAGGCAATCCCTCGTCTGGCAGGCAAATCAACCAACAACTTACCCGATAAATAATTAATGCGAAGCACCCAGCTTTACATTTTTGATAGAATTATTTTTGATTGCAAAGTAGAGTACGACCAGAAAACACACACCCGGAACGATGTAGGCGGTCTGAATCGAAGATATATCCGAAACCTGACCCATGATAACCGGAAAGATCGCCCCGCCCACGATGGACATGATGACCAGTGAGGAACCTATTTTGGTCTTGGCTCCCAAACCACGGATACTCAAAGCAAATATGGTAGGGAACATGATAGACATAAAAAACTGAACACCCACCAGTGCGTAAATAGCCACCATCCCATTGGTCAACACGGCCACCAGTACAAGGCCGAGATTGATTACGCTATAAATGGCCAGCAAACGGGGTGGCGCAACGAAACGCATCAGATAAGTCCCGATAAAACGGCCGATCATAAAGCTTAAAAATGCCGCGGAAAGTAAATAAGCAGCCGATATTTCATCTATCCCGGCCACTTTATCTGAAAAACGGATAAAGAAACTACTGATACAAACCTGGGCGCCAACATAAAAAAATTGGGCTAAAACCCCTAAAATCAAATTCTTCTCACCGAGGATAGAACCCGTCACCTCCTCCTGCGTTACAACTTCCTCTTCCTCCTTTATTTCTGGAAGTTTGGTTCGCCAGATCAATACAGCGACTATCAAAACGACCACTCCAATGATAATAAATGGAACCTGCACAGACGCCGCCTCCAGATTCAGATAAGCATCCAGCTGATCAGCAGTCATGGCACTCTGCTGTTGTTCGGTCAGATTTTTACCCGACAAAATAAACATCCCACCCATCAAAGGTGCCAGAAAAGCAGCCAGTCCATTAAACGATTGTGCAAAATTGAGCCTCTGCGTTGCGGATTCGGGATCGCCCAGAACGGTTATATATGGGTTGGCGGCAGTTTCCAACATCGTGAGTCCGCTTGCAATGATGAACAAGGCAACCAGGAAAAAACTAAACTGACGAAATTCCGCCGCCGGGTAAAACAAAAAAGTCCCGAAGGCAAATAACAACAACCCAAGGGTGATGCCTGCCTTATAACCAAACCGCTTCATGAAAAGTCCTGCCGGCAAGGCGATCAGAAAATAAGCAATGTACGAAGCTGAATCAATCAATGCAGACTGAAAATCACTTAATTGACAGGCCTTTTTTAAATGAGGAATGAGTATCGGATTGAGATTGAGCGCAAATCCCCATAGGAAAAACAGGGAAGTGATCAGGATGACGGCAAGTCGTGTCTTACGATCAGTCATAGATGCAGGGTTAACAGGTTTAGGATATAAAATAATGCAAAGTAATTGTATTTTTTTTCGAAGATACAATGAGGATTTATTGAACCCGCAAGATTGCCCCGCATAATTTAAAAAGTAAGGTCTACTCCTCTCCCAACCAGTCAAAAATAATGAAACCGTCGCTGATTGGTTGAGGCTAAAAACAATGACTAACGTGGATAAAGAGCTTTCAATTTGCCCAAATTCTTATAAATTTGATGTTTCCTTGTACTCAACGAAGCGATTTTATAATACAAGAGCTGGCTTTCAATCCGGCAATCTAGAACTGGCCATAACAAAAAAATGAAAGTATCTCCCACCGAGCCCTACAAAATAATATATTCTATTCTGAGCCATGAGTATCTCGGATATATCTTTGAATCGTTTGTCGTTCAAATGAACGGACAGGGAGAATTTACTTATCAGATACAAAATGTATCTTCCAAAAACATTGAAGAGTTCAGCGATGGCCTGGATAGTACGGATCATGAATTGGTGCGTTTGATGGATGCCATTCAGCAAGATGCGATCCTTAAAAAGTTTAATACCAAGAAACTCTCCCCTACAGACTTTTTCCTGAAACTATATGATCCGCAAAAAGGTGATAAAACAATCCAGGAGCTCATTGAGGTATACATAGAGAATCAAAAGGCAGAAATCCTGAAAAGACTTGAAGGAAAACATCTCTTTATCATGGGTAGTGACGGCAACCCGCTGTGGAAGCCGGTTCTCTGGGAAAAAGAGCTTGCGACCATCCGGTTTCATTTTATCCGGAACAGCGACAACACCCATTATTTTCCTGCTATTCGTTTCAAAGGACAAAAACTCGACTTCCAATACCGGAACGCGTTTTTACTCTGCGAAGAACCTGCCTGGCTCGTCGCAGACGGCCATTTGTACCATTTCGAAGGAAGTGTAGACGGGAAAAAGATCAAACCTTTTCTGGCAAAAAAATACATTGCGATTCCAAGTAAAGTGGAAGAACAATACTACCGAAAGTTCGTAACCTCACTCATCGCTTCATATGATGTGGTGGCACGCGGTTTTGAGATCAGAAATACGACAACAACACCCAAAACGCAACTGATCATTACAGATGTACGGAATGTAAAAGCGGCACCATTGCTCTTATTCGCAGATGGGGCAGAAACGGCCACCGCCCAGGAAGAAGAAAATAGCCAGATTGCATTTGACCTTTCCTTTCAGTACGGAGCCTTTTCCTTCCATTTCGATAATTTCGCTAACCCTTCCAACGTGTTTTTGGAAAAAAAAGGAAACGAATACGTTTTTAACAAAGTAAAACGGCACATCGCGATTGAACGTCAGAATCTGACACTTTTAAAGGAATTGCAGCTTAACCTCAAACACGGCCGGCTACAGTTGCCCAAGGCAGAAGCGTTCAACTGGCTTCAGGCTAACACCAAAACACTTGAAGAAAATGGAATATCGGTTCGGCAGCATACGGATGATTCAAAACGCTACTTTTTAGGTCATTCTTCAATAAATATATCCATACAGGAAGGACGGGATTGGTTCGATATCGAAGCCAAAGTTCAGTTTGGCGAATTTGAAATACCTTTTATCAAACTTAAAAACTATATTCTTCACCGCATCACTGAGTTTTTATTGCCCAACGGGGAGGTTGCGGTGATACCCGAGTGGTGGTTTACACAGTATTCCGAATTATTTGCATTTACTGAAAATGATCCCGCCGGTGAGCAAATAAAACTACAGTTGCATCACCTGGCTCTGGTGCAAGAACTGCAGGAAGGTAACCTGGCAAGTGCAGTAATCAGCCGAAAACTGGAAAATCTACGGGATTTTCGCCAAATAGAGCCCGCAGACATCCCGCAAAATTTCGAAGGATCCTTACGTGCCTATCAAAAATCCGGCTATGACTGGCTGAGATTTTTGAATCAGTACAACTTTGGGGGCTGCCTGGCCGATGATATGGGTTTGGGTAAAACCGTACAGACCCTCGCTCTGCTGCAATCTGAAAAGGAACGCGGAGCCACAGCGCCATCCCTCCTCATCATGCCTACCTCTCTGCTTTATAACTGGGGGCTGGAATCGGCAAAGTTTACTCCGGGGCTCCGTGTGATGCATTACACCGGATCGTCACGAGAAAAGCAAACGGCACAATTCGACCAATACGATCTGATCCTGACTTCCTACGGCATTGTCAGGCTGGATATTGAGCTTATAAAATCTTACCGTTTCAATTATGTGATCCTGGACGAGTCGCAAGCTGTAAAGAATCCGACCTCCATCATTACAAAAGCTGTCAAAAAGCTTAACGCCAATCATCGCCTGATCCTGACCGGTACACCTATTGAAAACAGCACCCTGGATTTATGGTCTCAAATGTCGTTTGTGAACCCCGGCCTGCTGGGTACACAGGCATTCTTCAGGGATGAATTTCAAATCCCCATCGAAAAGCGCAACGACTCCGAAAAGATGAAACGGCTTTATAACCTTATTAAACCGTTCATCTTACGCAGACTCAAATCTCAGGTCGCTACCGATCTGCCGGAGAAAGTGGAGAGTATTCAATACTGCGAAATGTCGGAGGAGCAGGAAAAAATCTATGAAGAAACCAAGGCTGCTTACCGCAACACCATCCTGCAAGCGATCGATCAGGAGGGCATGTCCAGATCCCATCTGGTGGTTTTACAGGGGCTGACAAAACTACGGCAATTGGCAAACCATCCCGGAATGATCGACACGGCTTACGCGCATGGTTCCGGAAAGTTTAAGGATGTTTTACACAAAATTGAAACCGTGTTGAGTGAAAATCATAAAATACTGATTTTCAGCCAGTACGTGAAACACCTGGATTTGTTCAGGCAAGACCTGGATAACCGGCGAATCAGTTATGCCTATCTGGACGGTTCCACCAAAGACCGGCAGGCACAGGTGGAGTCTTTTCAAACTGATGACAGCAGAAAGCTTTTTCTTATATCGCTCAAAGCCGGTGGAGTGGGGTTAAACCTTACAGCCGCCGACTATGTTTTCATCCTGGATCCCTGGTGGAATCCGGCCATAGAGGCGCAGGCCATTGATCGGGCACACCGAATAGGCCAGGACCGTACGGTTTTTACTTATAAATTCATTACCAAAAACTCTGTTGAAGAAAAAATCCTGGCTCTTCAGCAATCAAAAAAGCAGCTGGCCGATGAGCTGATTTCCAGTGAAGATGGGTTTATCAAATCCTTGACCCGTGACGATGTACTGTCCCTGCTTAGCTAACATTAAAAATCCCCTGAAAACCTTGGTTAACAGGGGATTTTTAATGTTATCATTCAATTATTAACCGGCGATGGCAGATGCTTCGCGGCTGATTAAAGCCTCCCGGTCGGGACCAGTAGAAATAAAAGTAATGGGCAAATTCAACTCATCTTCCAGAAACTTAACATAAGCAAGTAAGGGTGCTGGTATGTCCTCGAAATCCCGGATACCATCCAGGGACTGCTGCCAACCGTCAAAATCTTTATAGATAGGCTCCACAACGCCATCGCAAAGGTCGTACGGAAGCTGATCCGTCACTGTACCATCTTCCAGACGGTAATGCGTGCAAACCCGGATATTGTCAAAAATGGTCAGCACGTCCACTTTCATCATAATCAGTTGCGTGACGCCATTAATCATGATCGCATACTTCAATGCAGGCAGATCAAGCCACCCACAACGACGCGGACGTCCTGTGGTTGCTCCAAACTCACGCCCTTCTTTGCGCATTTTTTCTCCCGTTTCCTCCAGCAGTTCGGTTGGAAATGGTCCGCTTCCCACGCGCGTGCAATAAGCTTTAAAAATCCCGAACACCTCACCTACCTGGCTTGGAGCAATCCCTAAACCGGTACAGGCGCCTGCGGCCATCGTGGTAGAACTGGTCACAAATGGATAGGATCCAAAATCAATATCAAGCAAGGAACCTTGCGCTCCTTCGGCCAGTACGGTTTTACCACTTGTAAGGGCATCATTCACCACATATTCACTATCCACCAGGGTGAACTGCTTCATGAATTCAATGGCAGCGAAGAAGTTCTCCTCCGACTGGGCCAATACAGCAGAATGGTCAAAAGAATAAAAATCAAGAATGACCTTATGGGCATCAACCAGCTTGTCGTATTTGGCTTTGAAATTCGGTGAAACAACGTCTCCAACCCTCAGTCCCAACCTTGCAATTTTATCCTGATACGTCGGCCCGATACCTCTGAGGGTGGATCCAATTTTGGAATCTCCCTTTGAGCGCTCATAAGCCGCATCCAGAAGTGCATGCGTAGGCAGGATCAACGAAGCCTTCTTTGATACAAAAAGATTACTTACCAGATCCAGGTTATACTTTGCCAGGTTTTCTATCTCCCTTTTGAACACGATGGGGTCAAGCACCACACCATTTCCGATGATATTTTGAATATCACTCCGAAAGATTCCGGATGGAATTTGATGGAGCACATGTTTGATTCCATCAAATTCAAGTGTGTGGCCTGCATTGGGGCCACCCTGAAAGCGGGCTACTACCTGGTACCTCGGTGCCAGAACATCCACAATTTTCCCCTTTCCTTCATCTCCCCATTGGAGACCAAGCAGAACATCTACTTTCATTCAATATTTGATTACTGATTGTTAATTAATTACGTGGGACAAGGCAGGTATGACACCTATCTTCTGTCCTCTTCCAAAACTGAGTTTTCCCTCGCTACTTCATTACGGTTCTGGCAATTCTCTTTGGTGCAGTTGCCGTAAAAAATAAGGGAGTGATGCAGAACGGTGAAATTAAGCATTTCGCCCACCATGTTTTGGATAGACTGTATCCGGGGATCACAAAACTCCATCACTTTATGGCAGTCGGTGCAGATCAAATGATCATGCTGCTTGTTACCGTATGATTTTTCAAATTGAGCGAGATTCTTCCCAAACTGATGCTTGGTAACCAGATCGCAGTCGACCAGGACATCCAGCGTATTGTAAACAGTAGCGCGGCTGACCCGATAGCGCTTATTTTTCATACTGATGTACAACTCATCCACATCAAAGTGATCCTCACGGGTATATATCTCCTCCAGAATGGCAAAACGTTCCGGAGTTTTACGAAGTCCTTTATTTTCAAGGTAAGCCGTTAATATTTTCTTGGCGGCTTCAAAATTTGGTTTGCTTGCTTGTGGCATATCTTTTGAAAATCTTGCGCAAAGAACGCGTTTTTTTTACATAAATCACAGAGAGAATTCAATCCGCAGCTTGCTCCTGCGAATTGCTTTGACGTTCATCACCCTGAATAACAAGACTATTTCTTATTGGTTCCTTGTCTCAATCCTTCCCGTTTAAATTGGTATCAAACCGTTGTACTTTGTATACACCCTCAACCTGTTCCAATTTATTGATCAGGATATCCAAATGTTTTGTGTCCTGTACATAGAGCTTGATATCTCCATTGAACACACCATCCTTCGTATCGATGGTGAGTCCCCGCATGTTAATATGGAGCTCATTGGAAATTATTCGGGTAACATCGTTGATGAGGCCCACCCGATCTGTCCCTGAAATGTACAATCCCGCCAAAAAAGCCTCGTGTTTACTCGATTCCCACTTGGCTTTGATGATCCGGTTACCATGTTTCGACATCAGCTCTGCTGCATTCGGGCAGGTCGTTCTATGGATTTTAATGCCTTCGTTGATGGTTACAAAGCCAAAAACATCATCCCCCGCGATAGGATTGCAGCATTGAGCCAACTTATAGTCGATTTTATCCATGTCATCTCCGATCAGTAACGTATCGTTGTCTGCCCGGTCACCATGAATATTCTTCAACAATTTAGTCAGCGATTTCCCGTCACTCCCTTCAGGTATGACGGCTGCAAGCCCGTTCGCTTTCCTTTCCTTAGCTTCTTTATCTTTTTTAAACCTTTTAAGTTCATCCAGATGAAGGTATCCTTTGCCTATCCTATAAAAGAAGTTTGCGGCAGTCTTACTTTCAAAGAAAGCACGGAGCTGATTGGTTACTTCGGCATTCAATTCAATACCCAGCACCTTCAGCTTCTTCTCTACCATCTGACGGCCATCCGTTTCATAGCGCTTATTTTCCTCCTTCAAAAAGTCCTTGATTCTCGCACGCGCCTTGGAAGTTGCCACAATACGGAGCCAATCCTCATTCGGTTTTTGCTTATTGGAAGTAATGATTTCAATCTGATCCCCGTTGTTGAGGACATAACTGATCGGAACCAATATGCCGCCTACTTTTGCAGCCATGCAATGCACGCCTACCTCAGAGTGAATATCAAAAGCAAAATCGAGTGCCGTAGAGCCACTTTGAAGAACCTTTAATTCTCCCTTTGGTGTAAATACAAAAACCTCTTCATTGAAAAGATTACTCCGAAACTCGTCCAGAAACTCTATGGCTGCCGTTTTATCCCCGAAATTATTTTCAAGGGTCTCTCGTACCTGGGTGATCCATTGCTCAATGTTTCCACGAACTTTGGTATCATTGCCTTTGTATTTCCAGTGCGCGGCATAACCCTTTTCAGCAATTTCGTCCATTCTCGATGTACGAATCTGCACCTCCACCCACTGCCCGCTTTTACTCATTACCGTTGAGTGCAGGGACTGGTATCCATTGGCCCTTGGTGTGCTCAGAAAATCCTTAAGACGGTCCGGATTGGGCTTATAATGATCCGTGACAATAGAATAAGCCTGCCAGCAGATGGCCTTCTCTCGCTCTCCTTCCACCGATGATTCCAGCACAATTCTTACAGCAAATAAATCATAAATTTCTTCGAAAGGCTTATTCTGTTTCCTCATTTTATTCCAGATGGAATAAATGGACTTTGGCCGGCCTTTCAGAATGAAATTTAAGCCGGCAGCTTCCAGGTCCTGCGAAATGGGCTCCATAAATTTGGAGATAAACCGATCCCTTATCCCTTTCGTTTCGCGTAGCTTTCTGGCAATACCACGGTATTCCTGAGGCTCTGTGTACTTCAGATAAAGCTCCTCCAGCTCCGATTTAATACTGTACAGTCCGAGCCTGTGCGCAAGTGGCGCATAGATGAAGATCGTTTCCGAAGCAATTTTGAGCTGCTTGTCCCGCGGCATACTGTCAAGCGTCCGCATATTATGAAGCCTGTCCGCCAGCTTTACCAGAATTACCCTCACATCATCGGAAAGCGTCAGCAGCATTTTTCTGAAGTTCTCAGCTTGTTGAGAGGTGCCGTACTCAAATCGACCGGATATTTTGGTGAGCCCATCGATGATCTTGGCTACTTTTTTGCCAAACAAGCGTTCGATATCTTCAATCCGCATATCGGTGTCTTCCACCACATCATGCAAAAGCGCTGCGACGATCCCGGTGGTACCCAGGCCAATCTCCTCTACAACAATCTGTGCCACAGCCAGCGGATGGTAAATATACGGTTCCCCGGATCTGCGACGCATGTCTTTGTGCGCCTCCACGGAGGTATAGAAGGCTTTTTTGATCAGTTTTGCATCATTATCCTTTAAAAAAGGCTTGGCTGTCCGTAACAGCCTGCGGTATTTTTTCAGGATTTCCTTACGCTCCTGCTCCAGATCAATAGAGAGGGTTTCAACGAGTTGCTCCACTGCTAAGTTTAATTGGTATGCTTCACCAAAATAACAAATTTTAGTGACATTATTCAATACTATTTTACCTAAACAATAAAGTTTTAAAATTATTTGGAAGTTTTAAAAAAATAATAATACCTTTGCACTCCCAATTTAACGATAGCAGTTAAATAAGTTGGTTTTTAAGAGCGGGCGTGGCGGAACTGGTAGACGTGCTAGACTTAGGATCTAGTGCCGCAAGGCGTGGGGGTTCGATTCCCTCCGCCCGTACGAATAACAAGGGAATGACGGGGCGTCAGGTTCCTATCTAATTAAAAAAAGATAATCTGCTCCGATTCAAACCCGTCAAATGCCCTCAGGACAATGTTTTGAGGGCATTTTTATTTTATTTTTTATCTTAAAGTATTTTTACCAATCTCATATAAGGAACACATGGAAGTTTTGTTAGAGAAGAATTCGCCAACCTTAGCATCGCTTAAAGTAAAGCTAACCAAAGAGGATTATCAGCCAAAAGTAGATAAGACGATCAAGGATTATGCTAAACGTGTGAATCTGAAAGGGTTTCGCCCGGGCAAGGTTCCATCTCATGTGATTCAACGCATGTATGGCAAAAGCATTCTGGTTGACGAAGTGAACAACCTGCTCAGCACTGCGGTAAGTACTTACATCCGTGAAAATAAACTTCAGGTGGTGGGCGATCCTGTACCGGATCGGGAAAAGGCTGCGGAAGTAAACTGGGATAATGCTACTGAACTCGAGTTTGCCTACGATCTCGGTATTGCCAGTGACTTCGACACAAATCTGTCGGAGCTTCCGGCCGTAAAACGTTACACAATCAATGCGGACGACGCTGAACTAGCCAAAACCATTGACAATCTTCGCGAGAGGTTCCCTGATAGTACGCACCCAGAAGTGAGTGAATTGGGAGACATGATCTTTGGTGAACTGAAGCAGGAAGCTACTGAATTCACAACCCGTACCGCTGTGCCAACCAAGCAGCTTTCAGAAGATGCCTTGCCTAAATTTATTGGTGTAAAGAAAGAGGATGTAATCACATTTGATATTCAAAATACCTTTAATGACGAAGCGGCGATCGCACATGTTACCGGTAAGAAAAAAGAAGATGTAGCTTCACTGGAAGGTGAATACACTTTAATTGTTGAAGACATCACACGGTCTGCTCCGGCAGAGTTGACGCAGGAGCTTTTCGACAAAGTGCTGGGAGCAGGCGTAGTAGAAAATGAAGAGCAGTTCAAGGAGAAAGTACTTGAAGTGATCAAAGGAAACTACGAAAGGGAAACAGAAGCCCTGTTGCGTCGTGACATCGAAATTGCGCTGCTGGACAATATCGCCATTGAATTGCCAGGTGATTTCTTGAAAGACTGGCTTGAAAAAACCAACGAAGGTAAATTTACTCGTGAGCAGATTGAGGAGCAATTTGAAGATTTTCAGAAATCTTTGAAATTGAGCCTGATCAAAAATAAAATAGCTGACACGGCAGGCGTTAAAGTGGAATACCCTGAAATTCTTGAGTTTACCCGTAATATGGTAAAGGGACAATTTGGCATCTACGGTGACGATGAAAATATGAAAGAAACCATCGACCGCGTTGCACAAGGATATCTTGCCGACAAAGAGCGGGACAATTATACCAGTATTTTTAACCAGGTTTTTGACAACAAAGTACTTGATGTAATACGCAACCAAGTGCCCACAGATGAGCAAACGATTGAAGTGAGCGAGTTTGAAGCCCTTGCAAAAGGAGAAGCGCAGGAAGCATAACAACAATACATGTACAATAAAGGTCGCCTGACAGCATGTCAAGCGACCTTTATGCTTAAGCCCAAGGCGCCCCATGCCCCATGCCCTAAAACCCAATCCGCTCCCGCTCCTGACCTATCTGACGGATCACCCCATCGCCAAACCACAGTTTAAACTTACTTTTCCACTGATCCAGGTCATTCTGTAGCCGTCCATTCAAAGCCAGCAATCGGGTATTTTCCTGACGGAGCCATTCGGTTTCAGACAACGAAGCCGATTCCAGCCCAAGAAGTTCAGTTAAAGGTATATCCAACAGCTTCGCGATTGTTTCCGACCTGGATACAGACAACTCTGTTCGCCCGCGTTCAAGGTCGCCGTAAGCAGTCGTAGATAACCCAAGCATATCCGCCATATTTTCCTGTGACAGGCCCTTTTGTAATCTGAACTGTCGTATTCTTTCCGATAGTCGTGATGCAGCGTCCATGGTAATAGGTCTAAATCTGGTTTATTCTTTTGATTAAAAAACGAGTTTTACTTTGCCCACGCAATATAATTGGCATATTAAAACATTATTATCACATTTTTCGACAATTAATCGCTTCCACAAACAAGGTTTCTTCAATGATTTATTCAAATTTGTAATCGGCAACGAATAATGATGCATGACGTATTAGAAACTAAGACTACGCGCATTTTGTTCTCCCTCAAATGTACTCTTTACATTACATATCAATTTTAAATTAAAGTTTATTCATGAATCACGGAAATGAATTTAGAAAATATGCCGTTCAGCACCTTGGAATGAGCGGTCTTACCGTAGATGGCTACGTAAACCACACAGTTGAAAACATGACGCGCTCCGTTATTGAAGAACGTCCGATGAATTTCAGGGAAGTTGACGTCTTTTCACGACTGATGGCCGACCGTATCATTTTTATGGGAACAGGTGTAGACGATAACATCGCGAATATCATCGTCGCACAGCTTTTGTTTCTGGAATCCGCCGATGCCAAAAAAGATATACTGATGTACATCAATAGTCCTGGTGGCTCTGTTTACGCCGGTTTGGGCATATACGATACGATGCAATATGTACGTCCGGATGTGGCTACAGTGTGTACCAGCCTTGCTGCCTCCATGGGGGCGGTACTTTTAGCGGGAGGAGCAGCAGGCAAGCGCTCGGCGCTTCCACATGCGCGTGTGATGATTCACCAGCCATCAGGCGGCGCACAGGGAACTTCGGTCGATATTGAAATAACCACACGTGAAATCGTAAAACTCCGCCATGAGCTTTATGAAATTCTTGCCAATCATACCGGCCAGACAGCAGAGCAGATTGCGCTGGACTCTGATCGTGATAAATGGCTGCGTGCCGGCGAGGCCAAAGAATATGGATTGATCGACGAAGTATTGACAAGAGACAAATAATAACAAGCCTGCATACAGCTGAAACCGCCGGATAGTGCTTCTATCCGGCGGTTTTGCTATGCTACGCAGTGGGCTATTTGGTAACCCGCACAAAAAACCGGAACTTTGTACGGCGCTGGCGGTTTAGCATCAATTCAAATTGAAAAAAAATATTTAGTGGTTCCCGCCTAAAAATATCGTCTGAATGGTCAAGTAAGCAAGTGAACGACACCTTTTAGCGCAAGAATGAACATTCAAGGTCATTCAGATGTTACTCCTGACGTCATCTATATTTCTTGGAAGACTTGAGGAAACCAGGCAGGCTCATATCATAACTGTACATATTTAAGCAATGGCACAAGTAAGTTGTTCGTTTTGCGGACGCAAAAAAAATGAAGTTGATTTATTGTTATCTGGTATTGATGCCCATATCTGTAATCATTGCATTGCACAGGGATATCAGGTTATATCGGAAGAACTAGGCACCAAAGAAGATAAAAAGGAAAAGAAATCTAAGCTTCCCAAGTTAAAATCGATCCCGCCAACAGAAATAAAACGTTTTCTTGAACAATATGTGATTGGTCAGGATGAAGCAAAACGTTCGCTGGCAGTTGCTGTATACAATCATTATAAACGTCTGAACCAGACTACCACCGATGATGATGTCGTGATTGAAAAATCCAATATTATCATGGTAGGCGAAACCGGCACCGGCAAAACTTATCTTGCCAAATCCATCGCTCGTATCCTGCAGGTTCCTTTCTGCGTGGCCGATGCCACCGTCGTTACAGAGGCAGGTTATGTGGGAGAAGATGTCGAAACCATCCTAACCCGCCTGCTGCAAGCAGCCGATTACAACGTAGAAGCGGCAGAAAGAGGCATTGTTTACATTGATGAAATAGACAAAATTGCCCGCAAATCGGACAACCCATCCATAACGCGTGACGTAAGTGGAGAGGGTGTACAGCAAGCGCTTCTCAAATTACTGGAAGGATCTTCTGTAAATGTACCCCCACAGGGAGGACGCAAGCACCCGGATCAAAAGATGATCACCATCAACACCGAAAATATTCTTTTCATTTGCGGAGGTGCTTTCGACGGTATCGAACGTCATATTGGTAAACGGATCAATACTCGTCCTATCGGATTCTCGGGCGACAACCGGATCATTGAAATATTCGACAAAGGTAATCTGATGCGTTATGTGACGGCAATGGACTTGAAATCTTTCGGACTCATTCCTGAACTGATCGGTCGTCTGCCGGTGCTCACACACCTCAATCCATTGGATCGGGAAACTTTGAGGCGTATCCTGACGGAGCCCAAAAATGCACTTGTGAAGCAATATGCCAAGCTATTTGCCATGGAGGGAATTACACTTCATTTCGAAGAGGCTGTTCTCGATTTCATCGTCGATCAGGCGATGCAATACAAGCTGGGTGCTCGGGGCCTCAGGTCCATCTGCGAATCAATCATGACAGATGCCATGTTTGACCTCCCCTCTCAAAAAGATGTGAAGGAATTCACCCTTTCGCTGGATTACGCTCAGGAAAAATTTGATAAATCTTCAATGGCCCTGCTAAGGTCGGTTGCCTGATCTGTTCAGCAATATTGCGTAGAACGCCCTGCCTTCTTGTGTGTAGACAGGGCGTTTTCATGTTTATTCATACGCCGGGCAGTTCTTGTTTATTCCCTGGCATCCCCGTTTGACTCACAATTCCCGGCCGCCCGGGTCGCTATTTTAATTTATTCGCGTAATTTCGTGCAGGAAACAGATTTAAGTTGTTGTTCCACCACGATATCCATCTTCATTTCATGGCAACCGGACCCATAGTTACCCTTACCATTAATCCAGCTCTTGACAAAAGCGCTAATGTCGATCGCATTGTACCCGAACTCAAGTTACGCTGTGACACACCCAATTTTGAGGCAGGAGGCGGGGGCATTAATGTTGCCAAAGCAATCCATAGACTAGGCGGTAATCCTACGGCTGTTTTTACGATTGGCGGGCCCACCGGACAGCGCCTGCATAAGCTCGTGAAAGGTGAGGGCGTAGAAACTGTGGTCATTGAAACCAAACAATGGACACGTGAAAACTTTCACGTTCTGGAAACGAGTACCGGCTTTCAATACCGATTTGGTGTTCCCGGAACCGAAATGATGCCCACCGAGGTTCGGACCGTATTGGAAACACTTGAGGAATTCGACCCAAAACCGTCCTACATCATTGCCAGCGGAAGTTTACCTCCTGGGGTGCCCGATGACTTTTACGGACAAATCGCAAAAATTGCCCATAAACAAGGCGCCCGTTTCATTGCAGATACCTCCGGGGAAGCACTCCGACACGCAGCCGAATCGGGTGTATATTTATTAAAACCAAACATCACAGAGCTAAGTGAACTGGTGGGTGTCGAGAAGTTGGAAATGAACGATGTGGATGATGCCGCCAGAGCATTGATCATACGCGGACAATGTGAGGTGGTGGTGGTTTCGATGGGAGCCATGGGCGCCATGCTCGTAACAGAAGATCAGATAGAACATATCCCTGCCCCTCCGGTTCAAAAGAAAAGCACAGTAGGTGCGGGCGATAGCATGGTGGCTGGAATGGTATGGACGCTTTCTCAAGGTAAATCGCTTCGTGAGGCCGTGCGCATGGGGGTAGCTTGCGGATCAGCAGCCACGATGAACGCGGGTAGCGAGTTATTCAAAATGAATGACGTAAAAAGATTGCTGGACTGGCTAAACCGCTACGGTAAAAGGTACTCGGCAACACTTTAAGCCGGATTATGCAATAGGAATGAAGATTCATCCTTTTCATATAGTTTCAAAGCCCTTAACGGGCTTTTGTTTTTTTAAATATATTCAAAATCCGACCGTTAGTATTTCGCCGTTGTTTACCTTATAGTAAGAAACAACCAGGATTGTCTTTTGATAAAAAAAACATAATCATGTCAGAGAACCAGACCCGCCGGGACTTCACAAAAATTACTGCCATTGCAGCAGCAGCGCTAACTTTCAAACCATTCTACATACTTCACGCAAAGCCAAAAGTGGATGGTGACGTTATAGGCCATGGTACGCATAAATATAAGGTTCATCAGGGCTGGGGAACTCTTGACTCCTCACAATTCCCTGTGAACAATTGCCATGAAATGGTTCAGGACAGCAAGGGCCGTCTCATCATGGTTGGCGATAATGTAAAGAACAATATCCTGATTTATGACCGTTCAGGTAAACTCATCGACAGCTGGGGACATGATTTTCCAGGCGGACACGGACTTACTTTATGGAACGCCAACGGCGAAGAATTCCTGTTCATCTGCGATCCCAATCTGGGAAAGGTTTTCAAGACCGACCTGAAAGGAAAAGTCCTGCTTACCATTGAACATCCCTCGAAAGTAGGCGCATATCAGGAAAAAGATCCTTTCAAACCAACGGAATCAGCGATCGGACCCGATGGCACCATTTATGTTGCCGATGGATATGGCTCACAATGGATCCTTCGCTATACTCCGAAAGGAGAGTATATCGGAAAATTTGGGGGAAATGGTGACGGTGACGCACAATTCTCAACGGCCCATGGTGTACAAATTGATTATCGGGATAAGGCTAACCCTACCCTGCTGGTTACCTCAAGAGTACATAACGCATTCAAGCGATTCACACTGGATGGGAAGTATCTGAGTACACTCTTTCTTCCTGGCGCTTTTGTATGTCGTCCCGTGTTGGATGGCGACAACCTGTATGCAGGGGTATGCTGGTCGAGGTTGCGCTATCTCAACCAAACACCAAACTCCGGATTTGTGACTATCCTTGACAAAAACAACAAGGTGATCTCCAATCCCGGCGGTACTAAGCCGGAATACAAAAATGGCGAATTACAGCTTATGGTGCAGGATAAACCGATCTTCAAACACTGTCATGATGTTTGTATCGACAATGACAAAAACATCTATGTCTGTCAATGGAACGCGAGCAAGGTATATCCTACCAAACTCGAAAGAATCTAAAAATTGGCTGATACGCTGCGTGGCTATGCAGCGTATCAGCCACATCTCACATCTCACATCTCACATCTCACTCTAACACTCCCAATCTCCCAGCAGTCCAATACAGAAGCAATTTATGGAGCCGCGTCTCTTAAAAGTCAAAAAAACAGAGGCTGATTCATTCAGTGTAAACCGCTTCGTGTATAACGGCAATTTTCCTGGACTCTGGCATTATCATTCCGAATATGAATTAACATTGATTGTAAAAAGTTCGGGAACCCGGTTTGTCGGCGACCACATCGACCGTTATAACGAGAATGATCTCATTTTCATCGGTAAGAACCTGGCGCATACCTGGAAAAGTGATAATCCCGGCGAAAACAGCAATGTCTGCTGCGAAGCGCTGGTTATCCATTTTAGGGAAGATTTTCTTGGCAATGGTTTTTTTACCGTACCCGAGCTCCAAACAGTAGAAAAATTCCTCCGGGTCTCAGCACGCGGATTCAAAATTTCAGGAAAGACTCAGGCCGAGGTCATTGCTCTGATGTATGAAATCGTGCACAAAACCGGGATCAACAAGCTCATTACACTGCTTGAGATCCTCAGCTTGCTTGCCGACTCCCAGGATTTGACGCTGTTGTCCAGTGACGGATACGGGCAGTACATCAACGAAAATGAAAATGACCGGCTCAATAAAGTTCATGCCTACATCATGAATAATTTCAAATCTCAGATCAGGTTGACTGATGCGGCGGACATTGCCCACATGAGTCCCACAGCATTTTCCCGGTATTTTAAACAAAGAATGCAAAAGTCATTTTCTCAATTTGTTATTGAGTTAAAAATAGGATATGCATGCAAATTACTGATGCAGCACCAGTTCAGCATTTTGCAAATCTGTTATGAATGCGGTTTTCAGAACGTTTCCAATTTTAACAAACTCTTTAAAAAATTCACCGAAATCTCGCCCAAACAATTTCAGCTAAAACACAAGTCCCTGAGACATCAGGCATCTTTGTACCAGGCTTAGCAATCGAACTGATGTGATTTCGAATGATTAAACTTTGGTGAAAATAAAAGTTTTACCAATGATTTAATGAAACAGCCATGCGCTACGAGCGGTGAGATCTGAGCTTTTGTGGCTTTGCTGAGAACAGATAGGATTCTGTTAAAATTTTGGGATAAAGGTTCATGAAGCTGAAATCCGGATCGCTGCGTGACAGGCAACGCTAATATTAAATAATCCTGTTTTTCAAGGGCTCGCCATTAATTACCCTTAGCACTTCCTCCGCCGCATATTGCTGGAGTAGTGGAATACTTCGCTTGCTGTACCAGGCTGTATGTGAAGTGATCAACATATTCGGGGCCAGCAATATCGGGTGATCATTTTGTAGCGGTTCCTGCTCAAAAACATCTATTCCTGCTGCGCCTATCTCGTTTTCATGAAGTGCTTGGGCAAGTTCGACCGTATTGATTAAACCTCCGCGTGAGGTGTTGACAAGGATCGCATTTCCCTTCATTTGCTTCAATGTCTCCTTTTTGATAATGTGGCTGGTGGTTTCGTTAAGTGGCAAATGCAGAGAAAGGATGTCGGCCCCGGAAATGGCCTCCTCGAAAGACAGCTTTTGCACACCCGACTGCAACATTTCCGCTTCACTCACGAACGGATCATAAGAAGCAAGCCGGAAGTTAAAAGCCGCTGCTCTTTTGAACACAGCACGTGCAATTCTACCGAATCCCAGGGTTGTAAAAAGGGAATCTCTGCTGGCCGATACATTGCCTGGGGGAATAATTTTCCAAACCCCATCCCGTACCCTCTGATCAGTGGCCGGTAATTGCCGGTGAAGCGTCAGTGCCAGAGACATCGTATGGTCTGCAACTTCGTCGATACAGTAATCCGGCACGTTACAAACCGGAATCTGTTTCTCTTTCGCAGCAAACAGGTCCAGATTATCGATACCAATACCGTAGCGGACGATCAATTTGCAATTTTCCAGGTTCCGTATAATTTTTTCGGTAATTGGGGCCCATTGCACAATGATTGCAAAAGCGTCCTTCGTTGCGTCAAGAAGCTCCGCCTCCGTTTTACACTGTGCGTCAACGATCTCAAAGCCAGACTTTTCCAGAACCAACCGTTCGGGATCAATATTGGCAAAGCCATGATCGGTAATTACAATTTTTTTAGTGTTTGTATCCATCTCAAAGGAGGTCAGATTAGAAATTTTGAATAGAGGGGGTTTATAAAATTTAAAAAACAAGGACCGATTTGATGTGACCGTTCTTCGCTGATAGCATGTCATTGAAAGCGGCTACCCCATCACCCAGCGAATAGTAATGAATCCAGGATGTAACATCCACCCTGCCGGATGCAATCAGCTCCAGCGAATCTTTGATTTCCTTTTGCGTGGCTGCGTAGGTACCTATCACCTGCTTTTCTGATAAAATAATGTCATAAGTGAAATAAGGCTGAGAATTTTCGTAAAGGCCGATGAGTACAACTGCTCCGCCGGGCCGGATGCATTGCAAAGCCTGCTGGTTGGTTTGTGCCGTCCCTACGGCGTCCACAACAAGATCGATGCCTTCATGCTCCGTAAACTCATTGATAACCGCTACCAGATCGCATATACCCGAATCAATGGTAGCCGTAGCGCCTAGTTTGGCAGCTATATCCAGCCGCTCGGCCCTCAGATCTGCTACATATACTTCTATCCCCAGCAGTGCCTGAAACGCCTGCTGCGTAACCAGCCCTATGGGCCCTGCTCCTATGACCAGAACCTTTTTCGGATGCAGATGTTTGGTCAGGTTTACGATATGGATACCATTTGCGAGTGGCTCGGTCATGCAGGCTTGCTCAGGACTAGTGTTATCTGGCATCGGTACGAGCACCTGTGCGGGCACATTGACATAAGCCCCGAATGCTCCCGGGCGATGCATTCCAAAAACCTGCCGATTACGGCATAAATTAGTGAGCCCCCTCATACACGGATCGCAGGTGCCGCAGGAAACTACACTGTTGCTGGCCACCCTATCTCCTTTCTGGTACCCGGTGACGTGGTCACCAACCGCCTCAATAATGCCGCAGAACTCATGCCCCATGACCAACGGAGGCACTCGACGGGGGCTTTGACTCTTAAATGTTTCCAGTTCACTACCACAAATGCCGCAAGCGAGAACCTTCAACAAAACCTCATTTTCAGAAAAGGCAGGCAAAGGCCTCTCTTCAACCGTAAGTTTTTGATACTCCGGATAAAACAATGCTTTCATGTGAATAAAACTTTTAAAACTGAGCCACCGCTCTGATCGGTGAGCCATCCCTGCCTTTCAGATTAAGTGGAAAACCAATAAATGTAAATTCTGACGGGACCTGATCCAGATTAGTAAGGCTTTCAACAATCACAATTTCCTTTTTCAGGAGAATATGGTGCACTTCGTACCAATCCCGGCTGGGAGTCGGTGTGTCCATGCCGAGCATTCGAATATTCCTTCCCGCCAGATAGGCACTGGCCTCCTGGGTCAATGAAGGGAAATCTTCGAAAAAATTTTCATTCCCAAAATTCCTGAACCATCCCGTTTCGTAAATGATCTTGGCTTCGGGAACCAGCAGATTTTCATAAGGCAGGAAATCCGCAACTGTTATTTCCTCCCTTGCATGCTTGGGTATACGAAGCAGGTGCACAGGGCCATAAAACCACTCAAGTGGCATCTGATCCAGCGTTTTACCATCGTCGAGAAAATGATACATGGCATCCAGGTGTGTTCCCTGGTGAGAGCTCATCACAATTTGGGTGATGTTGTATTTTAAAGTCCGGGTGTTTCCATGAGAAACAATGCTAAGCTTGGGGTCGGAAGGAAAGGTATCCTGGCCATGCTCCATGGGGTGTGAAAGATCTACTAATCTCATATTTTATTTTGCTAAATATCCACCATCTACCAATAAATCACTACCGGTAATAAACGAAGCATCGTCGCTGGCCAGAAAAGCCGCCGCAGCAGCTACCTCGTCGGGATGCCCCTGCCGGTTAAGCAAATGCATTTCCGAAGCCCGTTTGTTTTCCTCTTCGATATCCAGATTGAGCGCTTTACAGGAATTAACGAAAGCACTCGTATAGATATAGCCAGGACACAGCGTATTCACCCGGATTTTGTGTTCGGCAAGATCGAAGGCCCAGCACTTGGTAAGTCCTCGGATTGCGAATTTCGTCGCATTGTAGGTCGCAAAGTTCCGCTGACCGATAAACCCGCTGACGGAAGAGAAATTAATAATACTGCCTCCTCCATTTTTGATCATTTGCGGCACGGTATGCTTGGTAACAAACGAAGTTCCGGCGATGTTCACACCATTGCTTTTCCGCCAGTCGTCCTCTGACGCTTCAATCCCTTTAAAGACGAAGGCCACAGCCGTGTTGATAAGCACATGAGCCGGGCCGAGCTCCTGCTCTACCCTTGCACAAGCCGCCTTCACATTTTCCTCCTTGCTGATGTCCACCTGGATGTACAGGGCGTCGATGGTCGCGGCCAGACCGGAATCTGTCTCCTTCAGATCAAAAAGTGCGACTTTACACCCTTCTTCGAACAATCGTTTTGCTGTGGCAAATCCCAGATCACCGATTCCGCCCGTGATGATCACTACTTTGTCTTTCAGTCCTCTCATGATTCAATTTTATGTATTGTAGCTTACTCAACTTTTATCTGATATTTTCCTGAACCGAGTTCCAACATTGCCGTATTACTGTCCGACATGCCGTGTTGAATCTCCTTTCCATTGATTCCTATTTTCGAGGTAGCCCTGGCCGGAACATATACCGAAGCTTTGCTATTTGCCGGAATTTCGACGGTCAGTACAAATGTCTTTGCTGATTTTGTCCAGCTGCTTCTGATCCACCCGTAGGGTGAATGAAAACTTCCATTGGCACGGGTCAAATCTCCTACGGGCTGCGGACGAATCCGGATGTGTTTGAAAGCAACCGAATTTTCCATTTGGCCAATTCCGGCGATACCTCCGTGAAACCACTCCAGAATATGGCCCATCGCCAGCTGATTCTGGGATGATCTTCCGTCCCAGGTCTCCACGAGTGCCGTTGCGCCCTTTTTTAATAGGTAGCCATAACCCGGCACATCATCACGGTTGGTCATGTCGAACAGCGTTTCAGGATGTCGGTTTTCATACAATGCTTCCACTAGAAACTTGTGCCCAACATCGCCGGCCGTCAGTCGGTTAGAATCGAGCGTCCGGATGTTCCTAAGCAGATTCTGAAGTACCTCCTCCTTAAACTGATCCGGAACGATTCCCATACTCAGCGGCATAGCCATGGCTGTCTGGCTCCCGTTTGCATAGATTTTCGTTTCGGCATGAAAGAACTTTTTGTTAAATGCATTCTTGATCTGATCTGCCAGGTGATCGTATTTTTGAGCATCTACCTCTTTCCCGATAAGGTGCGCCATTTTTCCCAATGCCTTCACACAATGAAAGTAGTAGGCAGTCGCAGTAAGCCCTTTAGGCGTTACATTTCCAAGATCCAGCCAGTCGCCTAAACCGTAATTGAGCAAATGTGATTCTGCCCGGGTTCCGAGGAAATCCGCATACCAGGTCATCATGTTATAAGTTTTGTGGATCATGGCCGTATCTCCATAACTTTCGTACAAAAACCATGTATCCAGAATGGCAGTAGATCCCCACTCGGGAGAGTCGACAAAAGGACCGTCGAATTTGATGTATTCAGGCGCAATGTCCGGCACCAGACCGCTCGGGTGCTGGGCATCTTTCATATTCTGGATGAGGCTTCGATACAGATTATACACATCATAATTGTAATTGATAGCGGTCCGCATAAAATTCTGCTCGCCCTGCCAGCTCAGTTTTTCGCGTTGTGGATTATCCGTAATATAACTCTGCAGATTGCTTTTTACAGCCCAGTCAATCATCAACCAAATTTTGTTAAAAAGCGCATTGGAGCAAGAAAATGAACCATTCGACGGCGCACTATTCCGGTTATGAAGTAATTTCAGGCTAACAACATCAGGCAATTTTACACCGCCAGGACTTTCCACCTTCACATACCTGACAGCGAAATAAGTAAATCTCGGTTGCCAGATTTCCTCTCCGTCGCCCTTTAAAGTATAGGTGTAATAATGTGGCGTAACTCCGTCGGCCTGGTTGACATCCCCATCCTTCGCAAGCAGCTCAGAGGGTGTAATCCGGATGATTTGCCCGGCCTTGCCCTTTACTTTTATTTTTGGTACTCCCGAAACGTTCTGCCCAAAATCATAAACTACAGCTCCATTTTTCAATGTGTTCTTTTTTTGCTCATTCAACGAGTCCACAAACAATACCGGATAGTCGATTTCAGGTAGGAGCCTGCCCGATGTAGACGTGACCACCCGCGCAGTTTTCCAGTTTTTGTCATCAAAAGAAGCGCTGCTCCAACCTTTCTGTTCTAAACGTGCATCATAATCTTCACCGCCATAGATCGTGTTGAATGTTATAGGCGAGGGGCTCGCCTTCCAGCTTTGGTCCGAAACCACGTATTGGGAGCTGCCATCGGCAAACGTGATTTTCAGCATGGCTATCATTTTTGGTTTACCAAAAGCACCTGCACCTTTTACATACCGCTCCTGGGAAATATTATAAAACCCGTTTCCGAGCATCACCCCTATCGCATTCGGCCCTTGCTGAATTTGCTTTGTTACGTCGTGTGTGTTGTACAGAATGGTTTTGTCGTAACTCGTCCAGCCTGGCGACAGAAAAGACTTACCTATTTTTCTACCATTTAAACTAGCCTCGTAATGCCCGAGACCACTGATAAACAGCAAAGCTTTCTGGATTTTTTGATGGGCTACAAATTCCTTTCTTAATAGCGGAGAAGTAGCATTCGCCTTGATGCGACTGTCGCTGGACTTGTTCAACATGTGGACAAACGGAACGACTCTTTCCGAATCAGGCATATCTTCCAACCCGATCCAGCGGGCATTTTGCCAGTGTTCTTCCTTAAAAATTCCCGTGGTGAAGTTTTGATTTTCGCTCCATGCGGTTGGTTTTGTATCATTGTCCCAAATCCTGACCTTCCAAAAATAAGTTTGACCGGGTGAAAGTTCTTTTCCTTTGTAATAAACCTGAATGCTTTTATTGCTTTTTACCGTACCCGTATTCCATATGTCAAACACACCTGCATGGAGCTTTTCAGGAGATGATGCCATCACCAGCTGATAACCTGTTTGGCTCACCGCCTGTCTGGAGGATTTTATTTCCCAGGAAAAAAACATATCTCTCGGGTCAATACCTACCGGATTTATCCTGTTGTCACACAGCGCTACATGTACAGCCGTTTGCGCTTGTCCGGCCTGTGCGAACATTAGCAGAATAATCAACAGCAAATGGCCTTTTTTACATCTTGACATTAAATGCCTTGTTCAAAATGAGTGGTCATGGGCAAAAGCGCTTAAGTACCATTCGGGTTTACATAAACGGTGTTCTTATTTATATCTCCGGCACTGCTCCAGCCAGCGCGCTGCCCGGTCATTCTTTTCCGGCACTCCAACCAATTTTAAGGTAAGCCTCCGTACCATTTGATACGAAGGCCAGGGTTTAGGTAAATTAATTACTTACAAGGCTACACTGAACTGATAATCCCCCGATTGCACCAGCAAGGAAGTACCTTCACTATTCGCTTCAAGAACCCGAAAATTCTTGTTTGCACTAATGTTTTGTCCGTTTTCACGAACGGCTTTACCTGCGGGCAGATATACGGTGGCCGTTGTATTAGCCGGAATCTGAACGTTTAATTTAAATTCATCTTTCCCGGCTTTCCAGTCTACCGAAATTTTCCCGGCAATAGAATGATAGGAACCCTTTGCCCAGGTTAAGCTTCCACCGATTATGGGTTTAATAGTAAAATGCTTATAGCCGGGGGAATCTGTATTGATGCCCAATATGCTGCGGTACATCCACTCCCCAACGGCCCCGATGGCGTAGTGATTGAAGGAATTCATACCTACCCGCTGAAAACCACGGCCCGGTACATAACCATCCCACCTTTCCCAGATGGTGGTCGCTCCCTGATCAATAGAGAATACCCATGACGGAAACCGGCGGCTTTCAATCAGCTTGTATGCCACATCATGATAGCCGAACGCACTCAACTGATTCATTAAGCGGATGGTGGTCTGTATCCCCGTCGAAATCCGGTAGTCATAATCTTTAAGGGATTGTACCATTTTGGCCGCCGCCATCTTCTTGCTTCTTTCAGGTATCAGGTCAAAATCAAGAGCCAGCGCGTATCCTGCCTGTGTGTTACCCTGCACGGTACCATCCTCAGACACATATTGTTCTATGAATCTGGCCTTTATCGCCGTAGCAAGCGAATCAAAAAACTGGTGATCCTTACCGTGTCCTAATAATTTAGCAGTCTTGGCAACAATTTCAGTTGAATATTTAAAGAAAGCCGTGGAATAAATGTCGTCCGGCACCTTGCCACCTTCCTTAGGATAGTCATCGGAGATAATTGTATTTCCATTCAGCCAGTCTCCATAAATATTACCCTTTCCATTTTTCCACAGCAAATCAGGGTTCATTTTGAGGATAAACCGGATGTAGGTTTTCATGGATGTGTACTGGTTGGCAAGGATTTCCTTATCGCCATAATTCTCGTACATGCGCCAGGGAAGTATTACGCCTGCATCGCTCCAACCCGGCGAATTGTAAAAATTAGTCCAGTATCCCAATTGAGGTGCAAAATCCGGATACCGTCCATCTGGCTTTTGCGAATCTCTGATATCCCTGACCCACTTGGTATAAAAGGCAGCCATGTCCAGATTATAAATGGAGGTCTGCGCAAAAACCTGGGCATCACCCATCCATCCGGCACGTTCATCCCGCTGCGGGCAATCCGTAGGAACGGAATGCATGTTGCCCCGTTGGGTCCATAAAATGTTGGTCCACAATTTATTGAGATCCGATGAAGAGCTTTCAAAACCTCCCGCCAGGGGTGACGCCGATGCTACGACCTTGCCTGTAAGCGCATTCAAATCCGGCGTCCTGGTAAGACCGGAAACCTCTACATATCTGAAGCCGTGATACGTAAATCTTGGCTCGTAGCTGACCGAACTCTCATCCCCGGGCAGGTATACGTTAATCTGCTTGGCATTCCTGAGATTTTCTACATAAAGTGCCCCCTTGTCATCCAAAATTTCGCCATGTCGGAAAGTAATTTCACTACCCGGATTATAGTCCAGTTTCAGGTTCGCCCAGCCTGCGATATTTTGTCCAAGATCAAAAAGGTAGGTATTCTCCTTCACCTTCGTGATTTTAACGGGTTTCAACTCCTCTATAATTTTGATGGGCTCATTGCGTTGCGCACTTAAGGTTTTATCAATGCTCCGATCGGTGGTTACAGCCTTCCAATGTGAATCGTCAAAGTTGGGCTTCATCCAGTCTTTGGGGAATAGCTTAGCATTGAAAGTTTCCCCGTTAAAAATAGATGCCGACTGGATCGGGCCATTTTCCAGTAGTTTCCAGGTTCCGTCTGTTACGATCCGGGATGTGGTGCCATCCTCAAACCGGATTTCCAGCTGCCCGATAAGCCGCCTGTCAAATCCATAAGGTCCCCGTTCAAGATGCGAGAATACAGCGCCTGCGTACCAGCCGTCGGCAAGCATCGCACCTATGACGTTAACACCGTTTCTAATCGATGACGTTACATCGTAAGTCTGGTACTGAACCCGCTTGTGATAATCGGTCCATTCGGGTGCCAGCACCTGAGTCCCTGCCTTGTTACCATTGATCTGAAACTCATAGAGCCCCAGTGCACTGGCATAAAGTGTTGCACTTTTTACTTTTTTGTTCGTTACAAATGTTTTGCGCAACATCGGCGATGCCGGAACCGGCAGGCTTAGCGGCTTGAAAGCATGCACATTGTAAAATCCATCGGTTAGCCTGTCAGGCATCCAGTTCTCATAGGAGAATGGCTTGTAAACGTCGTACAATGCACCGGCCGTAGCCTTACTTTTGAGTGCCACGTTTTCTGATTTTGCATTCAGTACTTCAATTTCGGCCAATGCAAATGCATGTTTCCCTTCTTCATTTTTGTCGAGCTTATTCACTGTTACACGGACATAACGGGCCTTTGCGGTACCAATGTTTTTGACGTACGGATCCAGTCCGGTCCTGATCAGATCCTTAGCACTTTCGTCTGCGATGACTCTGGCATTTTTGAAATCCGGGGAATTGGAAACCTCAATTCTGAACTGCTTGGGAAACAGATAACCATTCGCCAGTTTTTTATAATCGACAGGGAAAAGCTTAATCTGACGGATTTCCTGTACCTGGCCAAGATCTAATGAGACCCATTGATTCGCATCCCGCTCACTGGGGACAAAATTGGATTGGAAGCCGTAATGCGCATTGTGTTTCTTCTCATTTGGAATAATTTCGGCCGGCGCCCCTATCCACAATGCCTGCCAGTCCGTTTTATGCAACATGCCCATGGACCAGCTGGCTATCTCGCTCCACGCACTGGCGTGATTGGCGGCGTCCCAAACTTTAACGCGCCAATAGCATTTTTGCCTGGAAGCCAGTTTTTTACCGGCATATATAACCTGACTTGTCCGATCAGAGACTACCTTTTTTGAATCCCATAATTCGGCAGCGCCCCTGGACAAGGCAACCGAGTCGGCGCTGACGACAATCTGGTAAGCCGACTGCCTCTGCCCCCTTACCGTTGACGCCAGTTCCCAGCTAAACCTGGGCTCCAATACATCTATACCAAGCGGATTTGTAAGATATTCAGTCCTTAAATTATTGATTTTCAAATCGGCACTTACACAAGTGTGTCCCCACAAAAACAACATGCAGAGGAATACCAGCCCTTTTTTATATAAAATCTTCATTGTGGACAATAATATAGATGATTAGGATAAACATAACCAAGAGTTAACAAAGTTAATTTATTTATAAGATTTTAAATTTTCTGTAAATAGTTATATTATTGAAATACAAACATACCGGTTAATCCAACGACAGACTTCCAGTTTAATACCAAAAAATTGTACTTTCATAGCAATATCGGTCTAACTGTGTTCCTCCATAGCACGCTAATGCTGTATTCTGCCACATTTTCAGATATCCCATACTTCTTTTATCCAAAACAACCATACTTTTCCTTTTCACTGCCCATTCAATGGGGTTCAATCTTTCCTGGACATGACGAAGGAAGGAGCTATGTTTATTTTGATCATCCTGACCAATCAAGATTATTAAAAATTAATTGCAACACAGTTGCACAACCGATATATTTGCATTCTTGTAACCAGCAACAAGTCAGATTACAGGTATACGGATATTAAGCTCAACTATAAGCACCAAGGAAATCGAGCAGCATTGGGCTACCGGATTCTCTTTCACCTGATGAAAAGATATTTTTTACTCCTGTTTCTATTTCATTCCATACTGCTGGTAAAAGCGCAGAACCCATCGTGCAAGTGCTTTGTAAAAGGCGTGGTAACCGACATGCATACTCATCAGCCAGTGGTGGGGGCAGCGGTGCTGATCTCAGGCCAGAACAATGCCGTGTTCACCAACGAAAAAGGCCAATACCAGATTAGCAACTTATGTCCGGGCAAATACGAATTGGAATGCCGCATTGTCGGTTACAGCACTTACCACCACAAACTGGATCTGACCGAAGGCCATGTAGAAAATTTCGACCTTGCAGAACAGGAAGTTCATCTGGAAGACGTTAAAATAACCGCGCATCGTACCGATTCACCATCTTCTCAGCCACTCGTCACGCTAAGTGGCAGCGAGCTGGAACAGAGCCGCGGTAAATCGCTTGCTGAAAGTCTTTCTGGCATTACCGGGGTAACAACCTTGCAAACCGGCTCGTCCATTTCGAAGCCAATCATTCACGGCATGCACAGCAACAGGGTGTTGATCATGAACAATGGTGTACGACAGGAAGGACAGCAGTGGGGCTCCGAACATGCCCCGGAGATTGACCCCTTCGTTGCCACACGGTTATCTGTTGTAAAAGGTGCAGCAGGCGTGAGATATGGCTCAGATGCAATCGGTGGGGTAATCCTGGTGGACCCGGAAGAGCTCCCTTTCGGTAAATCCATGAGTGGCGAAGTAAACATAGTAGGTTTCAGTAACGGGCGGCAAGGTGTTGCTTCGGCAACCTTACAAGGCGGAATAAAAGGTTTCGGTGGTTTTGGGTGGCGCGCACAGGGGACCATAAAGCGTGGCGGAAATATCAGTACACCAAACTATTTCCTCGACAATACCGGCCTAAGCGAAAGGAATTTTTCACTTTCCGGAGGCTACCGTAAGAAAGGATTTGGGATCGATGTTTTTTACAGCCGCTTTGATACGCAAATAGGCATCTTTTCCGGATCCCATATTGGCAGTCTGACAGATTTGCTGAATGTGATCAAAAACGGAGAACCATTGGTAAAATCGGGTTTCAGTTATGCAATCCAACGCCCGAACCAGAATGTGACACACAACCTGATCAAGGCAGAAGCACATTACCACTTCAATGATGGAAACCGAATTCAGTGGACCATTGCTGAACAGCTAAACGACCGGAATGAATTTGATTTGCATCGCCCACGTAATGACTCCATCGCAGCGCTCAATCACCCCGAACTCACCTTCCGATTAAGTACTTTGACTAATGATATAGCCTGGGATCACAAGCCCATTGCCGGACAAATCGCAGGACAGCTTGGCGTTAGCTCCTTGTATCAGTTCAATCTGATGAACGGAAGGCCGCTTATCCCGAATTTCAACCAGTTTAGTATTGGCTTGTTCTGGATTGAGCGTTATGTCAAAAATAACTGGGAGCTCGAAGCCGGGGCACGTTACGACTACCGTACTTTAAGTACGCATCGGATTGTAAGCCGGTTAAAAGTCTCTAATGATTTCACTTTTTCAAATTTTTCGGGAACAGCCGGCGTATCCCGACAATTGGGAGGTAACTTCTCGGCAAGGCTCAATTTTGGAACCGCCTGGCGCGCTCCGAATGTCAGTGAACTCTTTAGCGACGGTGTGCACCATGGTGCAGCGGCCTATGAAAAGGGCGACTCCACCCTGGCCCCAGAAAAAGCACTGAATACGATTGGCAGTATCAAATACGCCTCTACCCAATTTACCGTAGAACTGGGAGCGTATTACAATTACATTGCCGACTATATTTATCTAAAACCCCAGTCTGAACCCATCCTGACGATCAGAGGTGCATTTCCTTACTTCAAATACACACAAACGAATGCTGTATTTAAGGGCGTAGATTTGTCGGTGGGATGGGCGTTTTTGAAAAACATGACTTTCACAGGCAAACTGAGCTATCTGCGTGTTTACGATAAACGTAATGAAAGTTACCTGGTCATGATTCCACCCAACAGGCTGGACAATCAATTGAAATATGTAATTCCGAAAATACGGACATTTAACAATGTATTTGTATCCGTAGGGAATCTTTTGGTAGCACAGCAAAGGCGCGTACCGGCATCCAGTGACTTTGCCCCGCCTCCATCGGCCTACTCTTTGTGGAACTTGCAGGCTGGAACCAAAATAGCTGTTTCCGAGAAGAATTCTCTGGAAATTGGCATGAGTGTACAGAACCTCTTCAACACAGTCTATCGCGACTATTTAAACCGCTTCCGGTATTATACCGATGATATTGGCCGCAACGTTTCCTTACGCCTAAAGTGGCAATTTGGCTCATAAAAAATGTCAATGGTCAACTCTACATTGTGTAAGGTTCCAAAATCCAGGCAGATTTTCGTGGGCACCAGGCTACACGTTGCATGCAGGACAGACACCCTGTATCAGCAAATTAAACCCGCTCGGCTTATAACCAGCTGGTAGTGTCACTGCCGGAATATGTAAATTCTCGATACAATTGGTTTGGCCACATTGATTACATTTAAAATGCACATGATCGTGCTGGTGTTTTTCATCTGAGCAATGATCAGAGCACAATGCATAGCGCAGGCCTTCGTCATCAAGAACTTTATGAATAATACCCTTGTCAAGAAAAGTCTTTAAAGTACGATAGATCGTTACCCGATCGTAGTTCTCGCCCAATGTACTTTCCAGATCACCATGCGACAAAGCGTTCTTTCTATTTATAAAAGTCGACAAAACATCCTCGCGGCATGTGGTGGTGCGTAAATGGTGTTCTTTTAAGGTCTCTCTGAGATGTTCCATAATATCCAACATTTAAATATTCCATAAAGGAATGATCAGGCTGAACCCGAAGTATCAAAGGTAAGTCCTGAATGATTGAAAATCCAGCTTTGCCCTTTATCCTTTCACTAAAACCAAAACCAAAGTTTGAGAAAAATAGTGCAACACCGTTGCAATTGACAAATTATACCCTTAGTTTTGCAACATTATTACATTAAGTATGAAAAATACACACGACCACGGTAAAGCAGACTACATCGGAATATTAGGATCGGTGCTATGCATTGTGCATTGCCTGCTGGTGCCTGCACTTGCTTTCGGATCGACATTTGCACACAATCATCACGCCAATGTTGGCTTGGTATCGCTGGATTATTTATTTATTTTGATCAACGGCGTAGCGGTGTATTACGCAACACGTGATCATAAATCTTTACCGCTACGGATTCTTCTCTGGGGAGCTCTTTCTGTTTTTTCGATTTCTCTGATTATGGAAAATCACCATGGTATTTTTTCCTGGCTGGGATATGTTGGATCCGGATTATTGATTGCAGGACACATGCTGAATATTTACATGTGTCAGTTTTCCCGCCCCGCCAAAGCCTCCTGAGGCTTTCAATTACTTATCATATTCAACCTCATAGCGACTCAGATCAGGGCGATCGGAGCGCTTCCGGTTTAACTCGTATTCAAATATTACCTTCCCCAAATTTTCCATAAAGGGCAAACCAACGGCCTCATAATCATATTTATTGTCATTGAGGATGTCATCTTCATTGCAATAAATCACCGCTGTAAGTAAAAATTCAATGCCCTTTTCAAAATCTGCTACATAAGCATTATCCAACATGTAACCGTAAGCATCACCGCATTTATTAAACAACCTGATGTGCCTGGGCAACCTGCTTTTTTTCCCGCCAAATAGTAAAAATTTCACATAGCCGTCGTAAAGATCATCTGTATAATGTTGCGGATAACTCGTTTCTACGGGGAATTGAGACATGTACTGATAAAGGAACGAATAGTCATCTTTGGTGAGGTTGAACCGTTCACCGGCAGGTACCGACTCCGGGAACATAATGGCTTTAAGAAGTTTGTGCTGTTCTTCCAATGCAAAGAAATTTTTCCCGGTAAAGTCAAAAGGTTCATTTACCAAAACGTCATCCTTCATATATCCTTTCCCCTTCAACAGCGGTACGGCTGAACGATAGTCCTTTTGTGAAAACTGCTGGGGCTGTTCAAAAATCACGCTCCCATTCTCCTCGAAACGTACCGGATTGGTGTATCGATTATTTTCAGTGCCTATGGAGGACTCCAGCCTATGGGTGATTCGCACATTTTTGTAACCCTTCCGGTGCAGGGAATCGTTAAATGCTTCCTGTCCTATAAACTCATACAGCCTGTTGAAAGCGTCATTGTCGCTTGCCAGCAATATCTTTTTCGCATAATGGGCCACAGAAGGCAAGCCATTCTCAGCAGTAGTGTCGACCACGACCGCAGTTTGTTCCGGACGAGACGCGCCCGTTAACATAGGCGTATACTTATCAATTCCCAGTTTATTCAGTTTTTCGAATGCGAGCACAATGGCTGGCAACTTAACCGTACTCGCGGGATAAAAGTATTTAGAGGCATCCACCCGATACCCGTGCGTGTAAAAGTCCGGCTGGCCCTTTCTGTTCCTGTCTATTTTGGTGTAAAGAATCTGAACTTCATATTTGGAATGATCTTTAAGAATCTTTGAGAAGCGATCCGGATTTTTTTTTAGTAATTTTTCAATAAACGAATCCGAGTGGATCTGAGCAAAAGAAGGGGCGGTAATACCAGCAATGGACAAAACGACGAAAAATGATTTGAGACTAAATGATATAAAACCTTGTACTGAAATCATAGACGACTGGCAACATGTGTTTAACGAAGATACAGTATTTTATTTTTAAAGGGCCGACGGAATTATATTTTACTTGTATTTGCCTTTACTTCTTAAATATAAACAAATGGCGACTAATGGAAGAACATAAACTACGCAGCCAGGGTTGGTTTGGCAAGTCGGGGAAGGACGGCTTTATATACAGAGCATGGATGAAAAACCAGGGTTATCCGGCCGATGAGTTCGAAGGACGCCCTGTGATTGGTATATGCAATACATTTTCGGAACTCACACCATGCAACGGGCATTTCCGCGAACTGGCCGAATCCGTGAAAAGAGGTGTGTGGGAAGCTGGCGGGTTTCCCCTTGAGTTTCCGGTAATGTCGTTGGGCGAAACACTGATCAAGCCCACCGCGATGCTATACAGAAACCTCGCCAGTATGGATGTGGAAGAATCCATACGGGCCAATCCGATTGATGGCGTCGTATTGCTTTGTGGGTGTGACAAAACGACTCCGTCCCTGGTAATGGGTGCAGCCAGTGTTAATATCCCAACGATTGTGGTTTCGGGAGGTCCCATGCTTACTGGAAGGTATCGGGGCAAAACCATCGGCACCAGCGACGTGTGGCGATTCAGTGAAATGTACAGAAAAGAAGAAATTTCCCAAGCCGAGTTGACGACCGCCGAGGCCTGCATGTGCCGAAGCGATGGGCATTGTGCGGTAATGGGCACCGCGTCGACCATGGCGTGCATGGTGGAATCGCTGGGGCTCACACTTCCCGAAAACGCAGCCATACCGGCTGCCGATTCACGCAGAAAAGTATTGGCTCACCTTTCGGGTCGCCGCATTGTACAAATGGTGCATGAGGATCTGCGTTTGTCGCAGATCTTAACCAGGGAAGCTTTTGAGAATGCAATCATGCTGAACGCTTCCATCGGAGGGTCTACCAACTTTGTAATACACCTTCTGGCCATAGCCGGAAGGATTGGTGTGGATCTTTCTCTGGATGATTTCAATGCCCTTTGTGCCAAAATTCCACTCCTGTTGAATCTTCAGCCATCCGGGGGGTACTTTATGGAGGATTTCTACTACGCGGGTGGTTTACCGGTCGTGATCAAAGAAATGCTTCCGCTCCTGCACAAAGATATCATTACAGCGAATGGAAAAACGGTCGCTGAAAATTGTGACTCTGCCGAATGTTTTGATCCTAACGTGATTGGAAAACTGGACGAACCTATCAAAACGCTGACAGGTCTTGCGGTAGTAAGAGGGAATTTGTGCGAAAATGGGGCAGTCATAAAACCCTCTGCTTCTTTGAAACCCGAGCTCATGCAGCACAGGGGTAAAGCCGTTGTATTTGAAGACATTGATGATTACAAAGCACGGCTGGATGATCCTGACCTGGATGTTGATGAAAACAGCATATTGGTACTGAAGAACGTAGGGCCAAAGGGCTATCCCGGCATGCCGGAGGTTGGCAACATGTCTCTTCCAAAGAAATTGCTGGCAAAAGGGGTGATTGACATGATCCGGATCTCGGATGGCAGAATGAGTGGCACCGGGTTTGGCACGGTGGTTTTACATGTATCGCCGGAGGCGGCGGTAGGTGGTGTGCTGGCCTTGGTTCGCGATGGGGACTATATTGAACTGAACGTAGAAAAAAGGACCTTAAATCTGGAGGTATCACCGGAAGAGCTCGAAATACGCAGATCAGAATGGGTTCCTTTGGATATGGGTTACAATCGGGGATATGTGAATCTGCATATTAACCACGTTACCCAAGCCCATGAAGGTGCCGACCTTGACTTCCTGAGAGGCGGATCCGGGGATAAAGTCACAAGAGATTCTCACTAAGCGCAGAAGTCCATATTTTTGAGGGGCGGATCACCAGGTTTGCCCCTCACCATTTAAGCAAACTCATTACCAAATGAATACCCCATTATTTCACAATCAGGTGGCTATTGTCACCGGTGCCGGTCAGGGGATCGGTCTTGAAATTGCCCGGCAATTGGCAAATCAGGGAGCCGGGATCATTTTAAATGACATTGACCCAAAACTGGCAACGGATGCTGCTGAAGAAATCAGAGCCAAGGGAGGAGAGTGCATTGCCTTTGCCGGAGATTCCTCCGATCCTGAGATAATCAACGGAATGGTTGAAGAGGCTGTAAAGTGTTTTGGCAAGCTGACCATTGCCGTTGCCAACGCCGGAATTACACTCTTTGGGGATTTTTTCGAGTATCCGGCTGAAAGTCTCAGGAAAGTACTCCATGTCAATTTGGAGGGATCATTTCTGTTAGCGCAGGCGGCCGCCCGACAAATGAGGGAACAGAAGTCAGGTGGCAGAATTCTACTGATGTCGTCTGTTGTGGGTCACCAGGCGCATCAGTTTTTAGGTGCTTATGCCATGACGAAGGCGGGACTGGAAATGCTGGCTAAAAATCTGGTCATTGAACTGTCTCCGTATGGCATTACGATCAATACCGTGGCGCCGGGTGCTACGCTCACCGAGCGCACGCTGGCGGAGGATCCGACGTACCCCAAAACCTGGTCGGCAATCACACCCATGGGAAGACCGGCCATTTGCGAAGATATTGCCCATGCAGCACTATTTATGCTATCACCCTTTTCGGGGCACATCACCGGCCAAAGCCTCGTTGTGGATGGTGGCTGGACCTCAGTAAGCCCGCTACCGGATCTGAGTAATATGGAAGTAAAATAAAGGGGTTGGGGAAATCAGCCCTCCATATCCCTTGAAAATAGCTGAGCTTCCAGGTCGTCCATGTTTCCGTCTTTGGAAACAAATAGTTCCCGCGGTTTCGCTCCTAGCTTTACGGTCATAAAGATTCGGTACTGTTCATCGGTAATGATACTCAGTTGAAGTGCTCTTTTGAGTACCATTGGAAACGGCACCTTGAAGAAATTAGAAATATCGGAAGCAAGAAATCCTGGTATACTGGAAATGTCGTCACGGAAGAAACTCTCCACCTCCCGATAAGGCAAAAGTGCATCGAATATCAGTTGCTCTGCACGTGAAGCAAGCGAAACCGGATTGGGATAAGACATATTCAAACCCAGGGAAACAGTCAATAAGTGAATCTGGTAATTACGCTCATTTATTTCCGATGCTGCATTCACAAAAACCCACCCCTTTTGGCGGTAAATGGCAGAAAATCCTTTGAAGATTGGATCTACATTGTGAAGCTGAGCAATTTTGATACCTTCCGGATAAGGCAGCTTATGCCCGATCTGATGAACAATATCCTGAGCGTACGACACATCGGCAACCTCTCCCGCCGGTTCAATCATCCACTCTCCATTCACCAGGCCATCAAAAAGCTGATCAGAAACGCGCTGGCTTTCAACCTGACCCAAATGAAGAACGATACGATTTCCTCTTACAGAAAAATCTAAAGGGAGTTGATTTTTGGGTTGCTTTCTTGCCATTCCTGTGGTGGATTTCTTCGTGTGAGAATCAAAGATAGTGCGTTCCTTCGTTCACTCCAAACGCCAATTACAATATTATCTCCACTGCAAAGTGTTCAAAAGTTGGATCATATCCTTCTGAATGAATTCGATAACAGGTGCCAGCGAATCATTTTTCGAAGCAGTAGAAAAATAAATTGCTCCTCTCAAAAAATGATTGGTACTATCCGTAGTATAAAACTGATAAGGACTGGGCACATCGCCCTCAATCTTGAAAATAGTAGCCGTACGACCGGTTTTGGTCAATAAAAGTTGCTCCTGAATGGAAGACGCCCTTACCTGATGCTTACCGGCCAGTTTGTAAGAATCGGTGATATATTCCTGCAAAAATTTCGGATTGTTACCGAGTGGTTTGTAAGTGAGCTGTATATTGGCTTTGTACTGTGGATAATGAATAAATAACCAGTCTTTTCCGGCTGTGGAGAAAGTATCCGGCAACACCTCAGCGAACCTGGAATACGCAAAAGTGTAAGGATGACTTTCGGCCAGATTCTGGTATTGATGAGGTGGCAGGTCAATCCGGTTAAAACCCTTGGGTTTTGGCACGTAAGAAGCCTGCTCATTGCCACAGGACGAGAAAGTACAAATAATGAAAACGATGAAGATCGCAGATCTCAGCATGTAGTGGAGTGCTCAGGATTGTAATACGTGCAAAAATAACGAAAAAGGATTCAAAAAATTCTTGTGGCATAAACTACGCCACAAGAACAACTACTGTTATTATCTCAAAACCTTCACCATTACTCCACTGTGACAGACTTTGCCAGATTACGGGGTTGATCCACATTACGACCTCTCATCACGGCAATGTAATAAGACAATAGCTGCAACGGAATAACCGAAACAAGAGCTGTCAGGATTTCATGAACCTCCGGTACTTCGATCACAAAATCCACCATGGATGGAATGAGCGTATCACCTTCGGTCACAATGGCAATCACACGACCCTTTCTGGCTTTTACTTCCTGAATATTAGAAACTATTTTTTCATAGGAGCTGTCTTTGGTCGCCAGAAAAACGACGGGCATATCCTCGTCAATAAGGGCAATAGGCCCGTGTTTCATCTCCGCCGCGGGATACCCTTCTGCGTGTATATAAGAGATCTCTTTCAGTTTGAGTGCTCCTTCGAGCGCAACTGGGAAATTCAACCCTCGCCCGAGATAGATGAAATTTCGTGCATAGGTGAAAATAAAAGCGATCTCTTTTATTTTAGCAGCGTTTTCAAAAACCCTTTCGACCTTTGCGGGTATCCCTTCCAGTTCATTCAACAATTGGAGATAAGAATCCTCCGTTATCGTGCCTTTTCGCTTTGCCGTGGCGATGGCAATCAAGGTTAGCACGGTTACCTGGGCGGTAAATGCTTTGGTACTGGCAACACCGATCTCCGGGCCTGCATGGGTGTAGGCACCCGCATCGGTAGCACGTGCTATGGAGGATCCTACCACGTTACAAACCCCGAAAATGGTTGCCCCTTTCGATTTGGCCAGCTCAATGGCAGCCAAGGTATCAGCCGTTTCACCAGATTGCGAAATGGCTATCACCACATCCTTATCCCCTATTACGGGATTCCGATACCTGAACTCCGATGCATATTCAACCTCTACATTGATCCGCGCCAGCTCTTCAAACAAGTATTCAGCCACCAAACCTGCATGCCAGGATGTTCCGCACCCAACAATCACAATCCGATCGGCCTCCGCAAGTTTATCCAAATAGCTATTCAGACCACCAAGAGTAAGGTGTGCGTCACCAGCACGTAATCTGCCACGCATACTATCGGCAATAGATCGGGGCTGCTCGAAAATTTCCTTGATCATAAAATGATCATAACCTCCCTTTTCGATAGTTTCAAGCTCCATCTCCAGTTTTTGAATATAGGGGATGGTTACGAGGTTATCCAGACTTTGAATACTCAGTTTACCTTCCCGAACCACTGCCACCTGATAATCATCCAGATATACCACATCTTTGGTATACTCAATAATCGGTGTGGCGTCCGAGGCAAAAAAGAACTCATTCTCTCCTATTCCTATCACCAGTGGACTACCCTTTCTGGCTGCGATCAGCTGACCTGGATGATCCGCCGAAATGATAACAATCGCATATGCACCAACCACTTCCCTCAATGCCAGGCGGACCGACTCCTCAAGGCCATGACCGGTTTCGTGCTGAATATCCTCTATGAAGTGGATTAACACTTCCGTATCGGTGTCACTATGAAATACGTGTCCCTTCTGAAGCAATTGCTTCTTAATGGATGCGTAATTCTCAATAATACCGTTGTGAATGATGGCAAGTTTCCTGTTGTTGGAATGGTGCGGATGTGCATTTTTGTCATTGGGTTCACCGTGCGTTGCCCACCGGGTATGTCCGATACCAACGGTCGCTCTGGGTTCTTTACCGGAATATTGGGCCTCCAGCTCCGAAACTTTGCCCTTTTTCTTGTAAATATTCAATTCGGAATGATGCAACAGAGCAACTCCAGAACTGTCATAACCCCGGTATTCTAATCGCTTTAAACCTTTTAAAATTAAAGGATAAGCATCCCTTTCTCCAACGTAAGCAACAATTCCACACATATTTGTACTGATATTTTTGAAGTGTATGTTATATTAATCAGTACAAATAACAGCCAATGAATTATACATTACAACTACCCCGACTATAAAATATCCAATTTATAAGGAGTGCTCGTACACATATTTAAAATTATTTTTTCAAATTTGGCTTCGCTCCCATTGAGTTTACGATTCGCACCAAAAAAAAATGGCGGCCACCGTGAAGTAGCCGCCATTCTTTTCTTAAAATATCACTCAACTCATCAAATCTGTGTAAAGATTGAAATAGGATTCAGAAAATTTACCATCTTCTTCATCCAGCTCTACACGCTTTGGTGCATCATTAAATATCTGATTCAGGCTATCACTGCAATGCTCTTCTGCCTTCACCACTGCATCGGCATAGGCGCACCCAAGCTTCACAAATCCCTCGAAGTCAGCCGAATGAAGATGAGCCAATGCTTCATCACTCACATCCATTGCTTTGGCTTTACTCATCAAATCAGCATCAAACTTATAATCGAAAGCATTGTTATGAACCGTAAAGACACTTTTTGTATCCTTAAACATCGGGTCATTCCTATACGTTGTTTTCAGATATAGCGGAATCAAGGCAGTCATCCAATCATTACAATGAACCACGTCCGGCGCCCAGCCCAGTTTCTTAACCGTCTCTAACACACCCTTGCAAAAGAAAATTGCCCGTTCGTCATTATCATCAAAGAAGTTGTTCTCTTTATCGAAAAACACTGATTTGCGATGAAAATAGTCATCATTATCAATAAAATAAACCTGCAGTTTGGCATTCGGAATCGAAGCCACTTTAATGATCAGCGGTTTCTCTTCATCACCCACCGTTATGTTAATTCCCGAAAGACGAACTACTTCATGAAGCCGGTTTTTACGCTCATTAATGAGGCCAAAACGAGGTACCAGAATACGAATCTCCGCTCCACGCTCCTGCATTGCTTGTGGAAGTCTTCTTACATAGTCGGCAACATCGGTGGTTTGAAGGAAGGGATTTATTTCACTGGCTACATATAAAATTCGTAGTTTCTCCATTTGGCATTTAGCAGTTTGTGAAAAAAAGTTTTGCAAAATTACTCAAAAAAAACGGCTATTTCAAAAGATATTCAAAAGTAATTGTAATATTGCGCAGAGTTTGGGTATTCTATGCCCCAAAGTCATTCTTTTGATCTGTATTCAGGTTCATTAATCATCATTTCTCCACCTATACGGATCTATCTTGCGTATACCGCCTCTAAACAATCCTATTTCTTTTCATGGAAGTTTTCACTTCAATCAATGACCTTAAGAGTTTCCTAAAATTGCAGCGTGCCCAAAACAAGAGCGTGGGACTTGTACCCACCATGGGAGCGCTTCATCCCGGCCATATGTCTCTGATCAAGACTTCAACAACAGAGAATGACCTGACAATCGGCAGTGTGTTTGTCAATCCGGTGCAGTTCAATAATGCCCAGGATCTCGAAAAATACCCAAGAACCCTGGAAGCAGATTGTATTATGCTTGAAGAAGCCGGTTGCTCAGCCGTTTTCGCGCCAACCGTGGAAGAAATGTACGCAGAGAAACCATTGATGAGGTTAGACTTTGGTGACCTTGAAAATGTGATGGAAGGGGCATCGCGTCCGGGTCACTTCAATGGCGTAGGAATTGTGGTAGCCAGGTTCTTCAATATCGTTCAGCCTGATAAAGCATACTTTGGCCAGAAGGACCTGCAACAGGTTGCAGTGATCAAGAGATTAGTGAAGGACATGGCGTTCCCTCTTGAACTTGTTGTATGTGAAACTGTGAGAGAAATTGACGGACTTGCTATGTCATCCAGAAACTCCCGGCTAAGCAAAATGGAGAGAGTCAGTGCCCCGTTCATTTATAAAACCCTGGCAGAAGCCAAAAACCGATTGCTTGCAGGAGACAGCATCGAATCCGTGGCAGCAGATGCGCGGACTGCCTTTCTAAAACATCAAGACTTTCAACTGGATTACTTAGAAATTGTAAATAATAATTCTTTGCAACCGATCACCCGGCTCGGACCAGCGGGGTCCAGCGCTATTTGCACCGCAGTGTATCTGGGTGCTGTGCGGCTTATCGATAACATCCTTTTATAAGAGGGAGGCAGCCTAAACCGCCTCCCTCCCACGCTTCGTATTTCCCCTACAATTTCCAGTCCCCCCGATAATTGCGTTTTACAAACTGATTAGCCTCCTCGAAATTAGTAATTTTCATGTTATTACCGTCCCATAACAGCCTTTTGCGCCCAGGGTAGGTAAAGCCCTTACCATCCGCATTGGCGGTACGCAAGTTGTAACTACGAATAGCCAGATTACCCATAATCACCGTTTCAGTAAGTGGCCCCGAATAGTCAAAAGATGAACTAAGCGCCTTGTGCTCTTTACTCGCGAAGCCTGCCTTACAAGCATCAGTCCAAGCCACGTGGTGCCCAAACTCGGGCAGCGAGGTATATTTTGTCTCAAATGCACCTTTGGGCATGGTCAACTTCTCTCCGCTTTTGAGATAAACTTTGGGATCTTTCCCATAAGTCGCGCACATCATTACACCTTTTTCACCAATCATCATCGCTCCGTTGCTGCTATCCGGCTCTCCCAGGGGGTCATTGGCCGGAACCAGGTCGGGATGAAAAGGACGCAGCCCGCCATCGTGCCAGGTCATGGTCAGGGCTGACTTATTGGCTTTCGTTGCCGGAAATTTAATCTGAACACGCGATGACGGTGGGCATCCTTCCGGAATATATTCCGGTGTCCAGTCTTTCAGAAACACCGCCCCTACACTACATTCTACTTCTGTGGGGTAGCCCAATCCCAAAACCCGGAAAGGAGAATCGATCAGGTGACAACCCATATCCCCCAATGCACCGGTACCGAAATTCCACCAACCGTGCCATTTGAAGGGGTGGTAAGCGGGACTATAATCAACCCATTCGGCAGGCCCTACATACAAATCCCAATCCAGCGTACTGGGTACTTCGGATTTTTGAGTAGGTACCGGAATTCCCTGTGGCCAGATCGGACGATTGGTCCAGACATCCACTTCTTTAACCGTTCCGATCACACCTTTTTTGAACCACTCCACCATTTGTTGCTGCCCTGGATTGGATGCGCCCTGATTACCCATCTGAGAAACCAGTTTGTATTTACGTGCAGCTTCTGTCAATACACGTGCCTCATTGATATTGTGAGTCAAGGGTTTTTGGACATAAACATGTTTTCCTCTGGCCATGGCAGCCATGGCAATCACGGCATGGGTATGATCGGGCGTAGAAATGGTTACCGCATCAATATCCTTTCCCATTTCATCGAACATTCTTCGGAAGTCCTTATATTTTTTAGCGTCCGGAAACTTGTCAAAACACTTTTGCGCCAGATTCCAGTCTACATCGCAGAGCGCCACAACGTTCTCCGCTCCTTTATTATATGCATTTGTGATATCCGAAAACCCTTTGCCTCCAACACCTACTGCGGCAATATTCAGCTTGTCGCTAGGTGCTACAAATCCTTTACCCAGTACATTCCTTGGTACTATAAAAAAACTCCCCACAGCAGCAGCAGTTCCTTTTTGCAAAAAGTCCCGCCGGGTGACATCACTTGTTTTTTTCTCTGAACTCATTGTTTGTTAATATTACGGTTGACGACTTGGATAAAAAAATACAGTAACGGAAATTATCACTCCCTAGTACCAATTCCGGTTTAAATATAACCATGCTAAGATCTCATTCAAATATTTTTACATTTATTTAATCCGGGACTGCTCAGGTTGCAGTTGGGACGAAGAATCCTTCGCGCCATCCATATCCGATATCACCCGGTGAAGCATAATGTCAAAAACAAGAACAAATTCCCTCCGGAACCCTTCCTTTCATTACCGCGTTTTGAAGGCTATGTATAATTCCTGTACCTTTGCAAGGATTATAATCTATTATTTTTTCACTCGTTGTACTGAGGAATGCAAATAACAGTAATGAAGTCAAAAATTCACAGGGTAAAGGTTACCCAGGCTGAATTAAATTATGTAGGAAGCATAACCATTGACGAAGACCTGATGGATGCGGCGGGTTTGATAGAAAACGAACAGGTGCATATTGTCAATAACAACAATGGAGAACGGTTTGTAACCTACGTAATCAGGGGTGAACGCAATAGCGGAATGATCTGCCTGAACGGAGCCGCTGCACGTAGAGTTCAGATTGGCGATATCGTGATTATCATTGCCTATGGAAGCATGACGCCCGAGGAAGCCAAAACCTTCAAGCCAAAGGTAATTTTCCCGGATAGTAACAACAGGATCGTTTAAGAGCGTTAGCTACAAAGTGGTTGGCTTCTGATTTCCACCTCCATTTTTCTCCAATACGGTCTATCTTCTCCTAATTTAAATCCACAACAGTAATATTAAATGAAACAGGCCCTTCGCTACATTATCTCTCTTGGCTTAGCCGGAGGGCTTATGTGGTTTGCATTCAAAGACCAAAACCCGGCAGAAATGCTTGACCGCTTCGCCCGATCAGACTGGCGCTGGATTGCACTTTCGTGTCTCTTCTTATTGGTCGCTCATGTTGTGAGAGCCTGGAGATGGGGCATGCTCATGGAACCCCTTGGGTACAAGCCTAAACTGCTTAACAGTTCGATGGCTGTTCTTACGGGGTACTTCGCCAATTTCATTGTGCCCAGAATGGGTGAGGTGACGCGTTGCGGCACCTTGTACCGGTTGGAAAAAGTACCCGTTAACCTTAGTTTTGGCACCGTTGTGGCGGAGCGAATTTTTGACGTACTAATCCTTTTGGTCTTGATTGGCGTAAACTTTCTTTTGGAATTTGACCGTCTCAGCACCTTTTTTATGGAGTTTTTCCAGAGTAAGTTGGGAGGCGGAGCTGGTGGCGGTGGCTTGTTGTGGGCATTTCTGGGTTTTGCTGTGATAGCAATTCCGCTGGCCATCTATGCCATCCGCAACAAAACACTTCAGGCAAAGCTGATGCAAAATGCTTTTTTTAGCAAAATAGTGGAGTTTGGCAAGGGAATGCTGGAAGGACTATTAAGCATCCGAAAACTGCGCAGCCCGGGCCTGTTTATCATCAGCACGGTTTCAATCTGGGTGCTCTATTATCTTGTATCCTACGTACTTTTCTTTTGCATTCCCGAAACATCAACCCTTGGCCCACTGGCAGGGCTCACCTTGTTGGTCGTAGGTGCAATTGGCATGGCTGCGCCTACGCAAGGTGGAATCGGAGCTTACCACCTTCTGGTTGGTAACGTCATGATACTTTACGGGCTTTCGCAAAACGACGGCCTAACCCTTGCCACATTTATTCATGGAACCCAAATGCTGTTTATGCTCGCCATTGGCGCACTTGCTTTTCTATTTGTTCTTTTCAAAAATGGTAAGACTACCAGTGAGGCGCTGAAAGTGCCGGCCTAAGTAAAAATGATGTAAGACAATGCACCGGCATAGCCTGTGACCGTAAGCTTAAAGTATATTAAGATATCGTTTACATCATATACTCTAATTTTCATTTTTAATGAATCCGACAGAAAACAAAATACTAGGTTTACAAGAAGCAATTTCAACCGTAGAGGGATGGCAAAGTACAGGTCAGAAAGTTGTTTTCACCAACGGCTGTTTTGACATCGTTCACCTGGGACATATCGACTACCTTGAAAAAGCAAGAGCATTGGGAGATCGTATGGTATTGGGCTTGAACACCGATGCCTCTGTAAGCCGACTGAAAGGGCCTCTGAGACCAGTCGTGAATGAATATGCCAGGGCCCGCTTGATGGCTGCACTTTCTTTTATTGATGCTGTCATTTTGTTCGATGAACCCACACCAAGCGAGCTGATTGAGGCAGTAAAACCTGACATTTTGGTAAAAGGTGACGATTATACAGTAGAAAATATCGCTGGTGCGGAATTTGTACTTGGTAGAGGAGGCGACGTAAAAACGATTGCCCTGGTTCAAGGGTACTCTACTTCGAAGCTGATTGAAAAGATCAAGCAAGGCTATTGAGACATCCGTACTGTTTTTGACGGTTATGTTTCGAAATTGTTTATCTTGAGTAATTAAATTTTCATAACAACCAAAAACAGAAAAAAAAATGGGCGGGTATTTGCTTATCATAGTTGTCATGGCGCTGAGCTGGTACGTCCAGTGGCGTCTGAAGAGTAAATTCGAAGAATATTCTCAAATAGGGCTCAGCAATGGAATGAGCGGGCAGGAGATTGCGGAAAAGATGCTTCGCGACAGTGGTATTTTTGATGTTCGTGTTGTATCCGTGGAAGGCAAACTCACGGATCATTACAATCCTCAGGATAAAACGGTGAACCTCAGCCCTGATGTTTTTTATGGGCGAAGTGTTGCAGCTGCGGCTGTAGCTTCCCATGAATGCGGTCACGCTGTACAGCATGCAACTGCTTATTCGTGGTTGAAATTCCGTTCACAAATGGTGCCGTTTCTAAGCATTGCGTCGCGCTACATGCAGTGGGTGATTCTTGCAGGTGTGCTTTTAATCAATACCACAGCCATTCCCCTTACGATTGGGGTGGCATTGTTCGCATTAACCACCTTGTTCAGTTTCATCACTTTGCCTGTGGAGTATGATGCCAGCAACAGAGCTTTGGCCTGGATCCAGACCAACAGAATCGTGACCGAAAGAGAGCATGTCATGGCGAAAGATGCCTTGAAATGGGCTGCCAGAACTTATCTCGTCGCCGCGATTGGCTCCTTGGCAACTTTACTCTACTACCTGAGTATCCTCATGGGCAGGAGAGATTAAAATCTAAAATAAAATCATCACAAAAAAGGAGACCCGATGGTCTCCTTTTTTGTGTTAAATCCCTTTGGAAAAATGCGCACAACGCTTTCAAACCTGAATTACCTCACGAAGAGAACCATTCTTACTTTTTGCGCTGATTCCAGTACACGACAAGATTATGAGAAGACCTCCCCGATGCAATGACATCCAGATCACCGTCACCGTCCAGATCTGCACTGGTGATATCCTCACAGGCCATTTTTATCTTATCATCCAGCGAATACTCCTGCCACAGCTTACCTTCTTTATCCGACCCTACAAATATGCGTACGCCGGTTTCTCCTTTCACATCCGGGTTACGCCAGCCCATGATGATCTGATCCCTCCCTTGTTCAAAGAAATCGCCACAAACCAGCGCATGGCCTTCCTTCATTTTATCAGTGAGGACAGTTCGGCTGTCTTTTGAATAGACCACCAGTGAAGTCCCATGCATGGGCTCAATAGTAGCGGTAAATAGCTGGCCACCTCCCAGGCTACCGGTCCTTACCTCACCAATACCTTTGTCGGCAACCATCCAGTTGCCCGAAGGAGCCCATCCATTGGCACCGTTCAAAAAAACATGAACACCTTCCTTCCCCCCAACCGCAAGCCCCAAAAACCGACCGGCAGATTCCATTGGCTGAAAGTTGTGCGTCATGTGCATATTGGTTTCCAATAATTCATAGGGCCAGATACCTTTGCGGTTTTCTGGTACATCAAACGCGATAAGCTTCACCCCTGCTCCTACCCCACCTGAATTACCTTCCCCGTGCAGCGGGAGTACAATAAGCTGAAAAGTATTATCAGATTTCATTACCCATCGCATCCGATGGATGGTAACCTCATGATGCAGTTTTACGGGATCCCACAACTGCGTTCTGTCTGCGGGAGGAACGAGATAAAAAACGGCTCCCGAAATTTTCCGATCTTTTGTTTCCGAAGGGTTCCATCCTGCCCCAACTGCTACTTCTACCCTGCCGTCTCCATCAATATCCCGTGCCGCAATACATACGTTGTCTTGCGCTGTGAGGTTTTTTGCTATCACATATCGCTGCCATTTCTCTGACCTGTTTCCACTGTTTCTATACCAGGCTATTTCCGTTTTGTCAGCCAGCAAAATGTCCATGTTCCCATCTCCGTCTACATCCCCTGTGGCCACGCCGTAGCCAATAGCAACGTTGGCATCAATCTGCTCCCCTACGAAAGTGGCTGTCTGGGCATGGCTCAGCCATGGCAGACACAGCAGCAATAAAGAAGTTAGTTTGCGCTTTTTCATAAAATATACTTTCGTTATCAGAATTTTAATTTGTATTTGATCATGGAGGCAGCTTAGGGAGGCAGACCTGTTTTCCTAACTTTTGAATTCTTAGCGGAAGGCATTGAATACCATTTTTCCACAATATACTTCAAAAACCACTGTCCGTGTATTTGAAAGCACAGATTATTATGTCCCTTTGAATGCGATTGTCTACTTTTGTGAATTACTTAGTCCCAATTTCCCTTTCAATGAAAACCGTTCCATTACACCAGGTCCATGTTCAGCTGGGCGCCAAAATTGTACCATTTGCAGGCTTTGAAATGCCCGTTCGCTATTCCTCCGACCTGGAAGAGCATCATGCAGTACGCAATCATGTAGGTGTGTTTGATGTGTCACACATGGGAGAATTTAGTGTAAAAGGCCCTAAAGCACTGGATTTAATCCAGAAAGTTTCAGCAAACGATGCATCTGTATTGTACGACGGGAAAGTTCAGTACAGCTACTTACCCAACAGCCAGGGCGGGATTGTGGACGATCTGCTGGTTTACCGATACGCTGCCGATGACTATATGCTTGTTGTGAATGCCTCCAATATAGACAAGGATTGGGAATGGATTCAAAGTCACAACACCGAAGGCGTTGCGATGGAAAACCTCTCGGACAATTTATGCCTGCTTGCCGTACAGGGGCCTGATGCCACTGCAACACTGCAAAAACTGACAGAGGTTGACTTAAGCTCCATGGAATATTATACCTTTCAGGTTGGCACCTTGGCAGGAATAAGCCATGTGATTATCTCGGCTACCGGTTATACTGGTGCAGGGGGATTTGAAATCTATATACAGAAAGAGAACGCTCAGGGCATGTGGGACGCCATCTTCGAAGCCGGTAGAGAATTTAACATACAGCCTGTGGGATTAGGCGCACGGGACACACTACGCCTTGAAAAAGGGTTTTGCCTTTATGGAAACGACATAAATGACCAAACGTCACCCCTGGAGGCAGGACTGGGCTGGGTAACCAAATTCACCAAAGACTTTATTAATTCGGATAGCCTCAAGGAACAAAAAGCAGCAGGCCTGACTAACAAACTGGTTGGTTTTGAAATGATCGACAGAGGTATTCCCCGGGGTCATTACGAGCTGTGCGACGCAGCAGGCAATAGGTTAGGAGAAGTTACTTCCGGAACTCAGTCTCCCACGCTACAGAAAGGCATCGGCATGGGTTACGTGCCGATCGCATACAGTAAACCTGATACCGAGATTTTTGTAAAAGTGCGCGAACGCATCCTGAAAGCCAAGGTGGTGAAGCTGCCCTTTGTGAAGGGTTAAAAGGCATATCTACTATTTCTCATCATTATCAAATTATCCCATATAGCTGAAAGCCACTGGCCGACAGCCGATTTCCAGTCTATGAAACAACTTGATGTGTGCCTTACGCCCGATCTTCTTCACCTTCACAAGCTGAATAATTCCATTGTGGTAGTGGCAGATATTTTCAGGGCGACTTCCTGCATGGTTACGGGTCTCGCTTACGGAATCAAAAGTATAACACCGGTTGCCAGTGTTGAAGAATGTAAATTTTTACAGGACAAAGGTTTTATTGCCGCCGCGGAGCGTGATGCTCAGAAAGTGGAAGGTTTTGACCTGGACAATTCGCCCTTCAGTTATATGGACGGAAGGCTAATCGGGTCTCAGGTAGCCATGACCACAACCAATGGGACACTTTCGATTGCCAAAGCAAAGGCTTCTGCGGTAAAAGTAATGGTGGGAGCATTCCTGAATTTAGGCGCGTTGGCCAATTACCTCCGTTCCGAACCATACGATGTACTGGTGCTATGCGCAGGATGGAAGGGAAGGCCCAATCTGGAAGACACGCTGTTTGCAGGCGCCCTGGCAGAAGCTTTGAAAGAACATTTTATGCTGTTGGAAGACGGCACGCTCATGGCACAGCGTTTGTATAATCAGAGCCGCGACAATTTACTTGCCAGTGTTTCGAACTCGTCACATGTAAGGCGCTTGCAGCGATTAGGAATACAGAAAGACATCTCCTATTGCCTGCAGACAGACATGTACGACGTGGTTCCTATTTTGCGCGGAAGTACTTTGGTGGCCATGAATTGAAAAACACAATCGATCGTATGCATAAGTTATTTGTCATTTTTTTCCTGGTATTCCTATTCGTTTTAGCTCCGGCTTACGCTCAGAAAAAACCAACTGTCAAAAAGAAGACCGAGGCACAGGTTAAAAAAGCGGTGACTAAGGATACCCCTTCTCAAAAGGTTACACCGATCGCTCCTACCCCGAGCGCAGATACAAACAGCCAGAGCAACACGATCGAGCAAAACATGCCCGAAGGGATCACAGAACAGCAGGCCGAAGATAATCTTTCCAAGCTAACCGGGAATCTGGCCGACAGCATTCAAGCGTACAAGATCATAGCTGAAGATATTTCCTGGGTGTCCGTTTGTCCGGGAACTACGATCACGTTACCATTCACCACAATCGGGCCGTTTGATGAAGACAATAATTTCGTTGTTCACCTTATAGATCCCTCAGGCAAATCGGTTCCCATTTCATTACCCGTAAAAAAAGGTCCGTTACGTGCTGTGATACCTTCCTATAAACCCGGTGGTGAAGTGTACCGACTGCAGATAGTGAGTACCATTCCCATCATCAAAAGCCAGGAGGTACCGGTTCGACTGTTACAAACACCAACGGCACGACTCGATGTCATAGACGGAACGCAGTCGGTCAGAATCATGCCCGGGCAGGAGGCCCAGTTGCGGGTGCATCTGAGCGGCGCGGGGCCCTGGTCCTTCCGGCTTTCAGACAGTACGGATGTGCGCCAAACCTTATCCAACCCACATTATATTACGGTGAAACCCAATATAGTACGAGCTTATAAACTTCTTGGTGTTGCCAATGCATGTGGGAGCGGTAAAGTCACTGGGGAAGCAATTGTAAACGTCGATGACAATCCTGAACCCAAACTGGAACTTAAAGAAATAGATAAAATTACCAGGGTCTGTACCGGTATACCTTTTCAGGTTCCCTTTGCCGCTACCGGCAAATTCAAGCAGGGAAATCGTTTTGTGGTACAGATTGCCGATCGAACCGGTGCGTTCAAAACCATTTCCTCACCGGATACCACCGGCAACCTGGTAACCCAGATCCCTTCCACCTACAAGCCCGGAGAATACAAGCTGCGCGTGATGGCATCGGCACCCTATCTCGTCAGCCAGCCCGCAAACATAAGTATTGTTGCCGCCGCAGTGGCAACGCTACAGAAAGACTCACTGCATCTGGAGGAGAACGGATCCGGTGCTTTGACAGTAAAATTTGACGGCGCCGGACCCTGGTTTGTGCTTTTGTCGGATGGTACTTACGAAAACAACATTATGGAATCTCCCTATAAGGTTCGGATCAAACCCTTTGGGAATACCAATTATCAAATCACTTCGGCAGGAGGACTTTGTGGCGTTGGGAAATTCTCCGGAACCGCCAAGGTAACCATGGACAGCCCGCCTGTTGCGATTACATTGGAGAAACTCCCGCAGAACATGGTGTGTGCCGGTGCCACAATGGAAATACCGTACAAAATAACCGGACGGTTCAATCCCGGCAATAAATTCGTGGTTCAGGTAACGGATAAGTCTGGCAGGTTTGTGGACCTTCCCACCACGGTAACGCCCACCACCATGAAAGTAAAACTGTCAGCTTCCGCATCTCAGGGAGATACGGTGAGGACACAAAAAATCAGAATATTATCCTCCTCCCCGGCAGTTTCAAGTGCCGTAGAAGAACTGGATATCATTGCACCCGACAAGGCGATAGGTGAGGTTTCAGGTAAAGGTTTTATTACTGCAGGACGATCCAGCAGAATTCAGCTTAAATTCAAAAATGGACTACCGCCGTGGTCATTTACGCTTTCGGATGGTTCATCCATTACCGGCACTTTTCTCAATCCATACCTGATATCTGTATCCCCTACTACGACAACCACTTACACAATCAGTTCATTAAAAAGTGGCTGCGGTACAGGTTCCGGGCGGGGAAGTGCCATTGTTACGGTTGACAAATAAACACCTGACAGTCCCGGACTTAAATCCCGTTTCCGAAATACGCAGAAGATGATTATCGTTTAAAAAAACCTATCGCGAGGGTTATATGAGAAATGTTCTCTTATTTCTTTTTGGGACATTCGCTTCATCCGTCTCCTATTGTCAAAATGTGGCTATTGGAGAGTGGGAAGCACTGTATAGCTACACCTCCGGGCATCATGTGGTAGATACTGGCCAGCGAATTTTTTGCGCAACCTACAATGGATTGTTTAGTGTGAATCACTCCGGGAGGGATGTCAGTAAACTATCAAAAGCTGATGGATTAAACGATATAGGTATTAGCAGCATGGCCTACGATCCCGACAACAACAGCCTGCTCGTAGCCTATCGAAACGGAAATATGGATCTGCTGCAGTTGAATACTGCCTCGCAAGTGATGGAAATCAAAAACTTGCCTGTACTGCTTGAAACGAGCGATCTGCCCGACGACAAACGGATCAATCAAATCGTTTTCCATGAAGGACTGGCATTTCTTTGCAGCGCATTTGGTATTGTAGTTTTGGACACCAAATTCGACGAGATCAGAGAAACCTACCGATTCATTGGCAACCTGGGAACAGAAGTACATGTGAAAGACCTCGCTTTCACTTCCGATTCACTTTTCGCTGTCACGTCCCAGGGACTGTTGGCTACATCCATGCGTGCTACCGTAAACAGACAATATTATTCGAACTGGAAGCCTGTTTCAGCACCTTCCCTACCTGCCTCTATCGTTGCACGTAACAATATGCTGTATGGTGGCTTTCCCGGCAAGGGAATATTCCGAAGGCAAAATGACCAATGGAATCTTCTTTTCCCATCCAATAGTTCAAAGTTGAGGCTATCGGTTTACGGAGAAAAAATCGCTGTGGCTATGGACCGGGAAGTTCTCGTCATTGATTTGGCCGATCATGTAGTATCTGCAAAAGATCCTGCCTTTGGTTCAACAGCGCAATATCTCATATCTGATAAAAATACATCATGGATCGCGGATCTCGAAGCGGGCCTGATCGGAAATCCGGATGGCAAGTTCAGTTCATTCAGCCCTGTCACAACGGACACAACCATCACGGTGAGAGCTGACTCTTCCCTGACAGATCATCATGGATTAATATGGTCCAGATTACCGGGTTATCTGGGGGGCGGGATTTCTATTACAGACAAAAAAAGTGGCAAACAACGTTTTTTATCAGCCAGTCCGGGTAACGGGAATCTACCCACTTCAAAAATCAACAGCATTATAGCGGATACAGAAGGCTATATTTGGTTTGGAAGTGATAAAGGTGTAGGTTATTTTTTCCCTGATGAGGCTCTAACTACCCCACAACTTGAAGCCATACTTCCTTTTTACGGTCAACGGAAGTTATTCAACAACGAACGATGTACCGCACTTGCTGTGGAGCCGGGCAATCGCAAATGGATTGGCACTTTACAAGGTCTTTATTTATTCAGCCCGGATGGAACGGAGCTCGTAGCGCATTATACAAAGGATAACAGCCCGCTACCATCCGATATAATCAATGCCCTTTCTTTGGATCCGGAATCAGGAGTGCTTTTTATAGACACCCCAAATGGCATGGTCTCTTACCGCACGGGCTCCGGAAAACCGGCAAATGACTATGGCAACGTAGTCATATTTCCCAACCCGGTACGTCCGGGGTATGCCGGTAGCCTTGGAATCAAGGGTTTAACTGTAAATAGTATTGTAAAAATAACAACGCTCTCCGGTCGACTGGTATACGAGACCAAATCGGAAGGCGGGACAGCCACGTGGAACCTGAATGATTATACGGGAAGACGCGCCGCGGGAGGAATTTATATCGTTATGACGGTTGCAGAAGATAAAAGTGCCAAATTTGCTGGGAAGTTTGCAGTGATAGACAATTGATAGTGGATAGTTACCATTACTATCGATGACTTTATACGATGCTTAATGAGATGTTTAACCCGATAGATACATTATTTTGAAAAATGTCGTCGCTGATAAATCTTATGCCTTTGCGATCCGTATTGTAGTCACGTGTAAAAAGCTGGTTGATAATAAAAGGGAATTTGTTCTATCGAAGCAATTGCTCCGAAGTGGTACTGAAATAGGTGCATTGGTTAAAGAAGCTGAACATGCTCAATCAAAAGCAGACTTCCTGAATAAAATGAAGATTGCCCTGAAAGAGACAAATGAGACAGCATATTGGCTCTTACTCTTAAAAGATACTGGTTATTTGAACCTGATGAATATGAATCATTACATATCGAAGCAAGTGAAGTTCTCCGCCTGCTGATAAACATAGTCAAAACCACTAAACTTTCGCTCCATAGATAACCTCAAATCACGAACTGTACTAAACGCTGACAATTGTCCATTAATTAATAACATGTCACAACACGAAAAGCCACCCTACATTATTGGTATAACCGGCGGAAGCGCCTCCGGGAAAACCTTTTTCATGAAGACCCTCATCGACTCCTTTGCCAAAGAGGATATCTGCAGAATTTCCCAGGACAACTATTACCGGCCGATACATGAAATACCAAAAGATGAAAACGGCATTGAAAACTTTGACCTGCCTGAAACAATCGATCACTTTCTATTTGCCGAACATATTGCCATTCTGCGGGCCGGACGCGAGGTTTACCAAAAAGAATACACCTTCAACAATCCCCTGCTTAAGCCCGAAATACTTGTTTTTGAGCCACGCCCCATCATTATTGTAGAAGGTATTTTTGTTTTTTATTTCCCCGAAATCGCCCGCCTGATCGATCTTAAGGTTTTTGTAGATGCAAAGGAACATGTTAAAATAAAAAGGCGCATCATCCGCGATAATAACGAAAGGGGGTACGATCTGGATGACGTACTATACCGTTGGGAACATCATGTAGCTCCCACGTACGACAAGTTTATAGGCCCGCTCCGCTCAGAAGCAGATATAATTATCAACAACAATTCCCGTTTTGATGTGGGCCTCGAAGTATTAACAGCCTTTTTAACTAAAAAACTGGAGGAAAGAAGAGCCTGATCCTTTACTTTTATATGATAAACCGGTCAAAAACGTTGTGACTATCAAAGACTCAACCTATTTGACATCGAATCATTCAACACCCACTTTGCAATTGTGAAAGAAACCTTATCAAGAAACCTATTATTAAAACTGCTGTCACTCAGCTTTTTTATACTGTCTACACTTTCCTGTGACCGCACCGATACAGACCCGGTAGATGCGTACCAGTATTACCCACTCGACCTTGGCAGATATCAGATATATCAGGTAGAGGAGACTGTGTATTCGGCCGGACAAAAGAATCCGGTGATCAGTTCCTGGCAGGAAAAAGACGAGGTTGACCGGGTATCAGCCACGAAGGAATTTGAGACTACGTACATCATTGCCCGGTACAGGCGAAATCTGGCGACCGACTACTGGCAGAAAGTCAAAGAATATACGGTAACGAAATCTCCGGATAAAATTTTGACCAACATCGATAATCAGACGATATTTTCTCTGGTCTTCCCCCCCGACTCCAGGATCACATGGAATGGCAACTTATACAACAATCTGGATGCGCAAGATTATCAGTACACCAACATTGACAGACCTTTAACCCTTGATAAACTGACCTTTGATAAAACCCTCACGGTAGTGGAACGACGCGACACCTCAATCATCAACCGCTACGTGGGCGTGAAAATATATGCCCTGGGAACTGGCCTCATATCCGACGAACAAACCGCCTATGAATACTGCCAGGACGACGGTTGTATTGGCTCCGAAACAATTGAGTCCGGAACACACAAAACCCGGAAAATTATCGAATCAGGTGTATTGGAGTAGTCTCTCAAACCCTTCCCAATTGCTCTAAGGTACTTTTTACCAATGGCTTAAAAAGAAAAAAAAAGCATTTTTCGCTATCATTTTTACAAATAATTTGCATTCTTAAATTATATACGTACTTTTAACCCGGATACTTGTAAACTCAATTAACAGTTTTAACATGAAAACAATAAACTTACACGCTACAACTACAAAAAAGTCGTACCGCAAGCCGGTATTGAAGAAAATTGGAAAAGTGAAAAACCTTACTCATAAAGGTGGCAGCATCACAGATGGACTGTCCGGAACTGACGAAGTACCTTGACCTTTTTCACTAAGGATTATAGGGCAGCGAATGATTGATGGTTCTTTTAACTTCGTAGGTTTCAGTACAAAAAAACAAACGGAAGATGAAGTTACTTTAAGTTTTGACAAAGGCTTCATCCATTTTTCAAACTATCTGCTGCAAAGCAAAAATTTTATTGTTTCTTTTTTAGCTAGAAAAAAAGATAATAATTATTTTGAAGAAGTGTTCAATAAAGAAAGACTTGGAGAAAAATATTCTTTTTCATCAAGTCTTTCTTTATTAAGAAACAATCTTTTCCGTGACCGAGCAGCCTGCCAAGGCTTTATATTTATTGTCTATGATGAGGAATTAAATGAAATTTCTATAGTTCGGGATACGTTCGGCACCGTTCCATTATATTATTGTTGTTCAAGAGCGGGATTTTCCTTTTCCACAGACGCTGAATACCTTCTTCGACAGAGCGAGTTTCGAGCAACTAGCCAAAAAAATATCAACAGAATTGCGAATTATCTTACCCCTCGCAGCGATTCATGGCCATGCCAACACGATTCTTTCTATACTAATATTAACTCAGTTTTACCTGGCCACTTTGTTCATTACAGCCAAGGTGAAATTCTTTCTGAACCATTTGTATCCTTTCAACCTCAAAAGTGGGAACATATTTCTAACTTAGAAGAGTATGGTGAAGAATTCAGACATATTTTTAAAGAATCCGTTTTCAATAATATCCGTCATCATGATAACGTCAGTTCGCACCTGAGCGGGGGGCTGGATTCTTCCTCTGTAAGCTCAATGATTCATTATCTATTGCCTGAGCTGAAATTCAACACACTATACGCCGATACAAATACCGACCTGACAAATGAGTCGCACTACGCCAAGAAAGTTGCAAATTTCATTAATTCTAACCATTATGCCGTTCACCCCTCTACCAATGAACTAGATCTTCTAATAAAGAATACGAGCTTATATGGATTTCCCGAACACATGGCCCTCACCCCATCTCTGCAAACAGAGTTGATTATTAAGGCTAGTAAGTTGGGCTCAAGTATACTAATGACCGGTACAGATGGGGACAGCGTCGTAGGTCATGGCTATCACTACTTAGATCAACTGTTCGATGAGAAACGCTGGGCAGATTTGAAATTAGCTATATCTGAAAGAGCTTCGGTTAGTAGCGGCTTGAGTACCACAAAAAATTGGAATTACTTTACAAAAAGCCAGAAGGAACGCCTTTTGTTCCTTCACCTATTCTATCCAAGAATATCTCATGCCAGATCGGTTCAGCAAGCATTAGAAGTAGTAAACATCGCTAAATCTGAATTCGGCATTCCGTATCATGAGTTACTCAGAAAAGGATTAAACGGAATCCAAAACAGATTCAAATATTTCGATCTGCTACCCGAATCAATTCAATCATCCCAATTAATTGCTCAAACCGTAAGCACTCCGAGGACCACCGAGCGAACAGCACTCATGAAGACTCTTCCTGAAGTGTATTCTTTGCCCATCAAGGAGGTTTACTTCAATCAAGGCATGGCAGGCAACGAGGAAAACTTTTACTTAGCAAGAGACAACAATATAGAACTTGGCAATCCGTTTTACGACACTAAATTATACGAGCTGTCTATGTCAGTGCCAGCTAGTATGAAATATAATCATGGCAGAAGTCGCGGACACCTCAGGGAGGCTATGAAGGGGATATTAATTGATGATGTCCGTAATCGTTCTGATAAGGGAATTTTTAATGAGTATGCAAAAAACGCTGCTCACCGCTTGTACTCTTCATCCAAAGATTTTCTAAGTGATACCAGTGAAGTATGGAATTATGTAGACAAAGCCAAATTCAAGCAATGCGTTAAACTCTTTGAGTCCGATCTACATCCACTATACGTTCATAATCGAACCACTTTTTTCATAAACCGGACTATTTATCTATCAATTTGGTTGAATCAGCAGATTTAGGAGAACCTAATCCTAACGTTACTGTAAAATAACCTTTCCCCTAATTAGAGTAGGCCCTTTATCTTTGGTTGTTACTTCAACTTCATAAAAGTACATGCCCGCTGGATTTCCATTTCGTAACCAATACCAGCTCTGCTTCCCGCTATACTTAATTTTAAAGTCAGAACTGCTGACAACTCTTCCCGAAAGGTTATATATGCTGTAGCGAACAGACTCAATGACATCACTTACTGCCTCTAAATCGAACCGGAGAAATTCAGAAGCGGGGTTCGGACTCACAACTAAATCAAATGGAGTGTCTGTGGCCTCACTGATAGCAAAACGCAGGGTATAGGAGTTGGAAGAACTATTCCCAGAACCATCCTTTCCATTAACAAGTAACTCGTAATTTCCAGCTCTCGCATCCTTCAAAATCAAACTCAATAAAACTTCACGACTTGATATGAATTTCAGACTGGAAGCGTCAATTTCAATCTTTTTAAACTCACAGCCCTCTCCCCAACACGGCCTGATGAAGAGATCAAATAGAGTCGGGTTCAAGTCCAAGGACCTATCATCCGACAGTTGCACATTTATCACGGGATTAGGCAATACCACTTCTTCGTTTTTAACATTACGATCATTTATGGTAACAACAAATACTGGCGCAATGACATCTTTCGTAACCACATCCGGGTACACAACAAGCTTGTTAGCTACCTCCCAGTCTATACTCAAATCCGCAACATTATTAGTTTTACTTAGTTCAGGTATAGTATTAAGAGGATCAATACTAACTTCAATCCGGGCTATGCTTTTGCTATCGACAGGTAATTCGTACAAAATTGTATCCTTAGAAGGGAATGACATAAAATTTTCCGTTCGGATATTTTTAAGTCCATTTTTTAAAGTGTAGGTGAATTTTACAGGAACATTTTGCCCTTTCACATACTTACCATTGTTTGATAAGATAATTCCAGTGCGAAGTTTGGTAGATGCGCCAATATTTGTAGTAGCCGATTCACCAAGAATAATTACAGGTTTATCCGAATCCAAGGCATAATCAGGACTCGCGAAACTAAATAATCTAATCGCCGGATCACCCTGCAAATTGGACTGATGAATATTCGCAATGTCATAGTTGTCGGGAGATGAAGCAAGTGACCGTCGGGAAACATTCAATAGAATCTGACCAATAGTCATACTGTTAGCAGTATTTTTCACGAATAGCTCATCATACAAAATTTTAAGCTGCTTAGTACTTGGTGATACGTAACTATGAAATGAATTTGCAATTATCGCAATCGCACCTACCTTCGGGCTTACTAACCAATCCGTTGAAAGGACAATCGTAAGCCTGCTTTGATAGATGTTCCCCACTCCACAACCGTTAAAATACATCAAAGGATACTTGCCCGTATTGCTGAAATTCCGGCTAGCATCAGAGACTTTACCCATATCAAGGTCAGTAACCAGTGGAGATCCATGTCCAAAATAACTGATCATCCCGACTCCCTCGTTCACGTCTTTGGAAATATCTACCTTTTCCGTCTCAATGGTCGTTTGTTTAACAAAAGCCTTCACCTCGCCACCAAAATCACCATTTTCGACTAGTGGACTAAGATTTCGTAATATTGAACCTAGTTGATTAATCTCCTCAGAAGTTTTACCACCATTTAAGTGTAAAATTTTCTTCTGTCCTTGCTTATTTGCTTTGTCAGATTCAAATTCCTTAACCTTATCTAAATAGTTTAGAACGTACTGCTCGTTAAATGCGCTGATCCTACCAACAGGAATCGCTGGCACATCCTGACCGAGTCCATGTAGTCCAGAAACTAATAAGATATCTGAACCTGGATCCCCAATGGTTGGAACGTCATGTGGAAGATCCTTCCTAAGTCTATTACCCGCAGGATCCGGGGTGGAAACACCATAACCAACCAACAATAGATTATGATTCTCTCTGATGCCATCTTTAAGCATGTATTCAACAAACCGCTTCAACGCTACCGGACTTGGTTCACCATAGTTGAATTGATTGTATAAATTTCTAACCTCATAAACAATTGTGTTGAAACTACCACCTACTGTTGAGTTTCTGTATTTAGCGTATTCTATGGCCGCTTGCTGGAGCGTATCGCTGGTTACAATCAAATAATCGTAATTAGTTGGTGAAATGGCACCTACCTCTCCACCTAAAGAAGACTTGGCAAAAACAGGAGCAAAATCTACAGACGATATTTTGTCCTGAGTAATTGACTTAATCTGCTCTGTATGTTCACCCAGTATTCTCAGGACTCCCTTTTCCGTCCTGGGTACCATAACCTCCCAATTATTTCCACTTTGTGATCCTTGTAAAAGTTTAGGCTCATAAGGATTGCTGACATCTAAAATAACTAAGTTCCCATTATTGATAGTTTCAATTTTAATTCTGCTTACCTTTTCGGAAGTTGCCTGGAAATGGAAATATCTTGATTTATTATTCGTCATTTTCACCTTTTGAGGGTATGTGAGAGAATAATAGGCAACCGAAAACCAGTCATACAACTCCTTAGTCTTCGACTTCCAAGTAATAACTCCACCATTTTCAGCAGAAAGCTGATCTTCACGAATAGCAATCCCCTCCCTTTTCAGTCCCCCGATACCGGTAAAATTAATTGTAGCCAACGGTGCTAAATCTGAGGATGTTTTTCCTGCTGCAATTTGCACCTCGTGCCTGCCGTAATGAAGACCATTCAGCATAACATTAAGAATGGGAGTTTTCCCAGTACCAAATTGATATTCAGGTAAAGAAAAATTTCTTGTATAGGTTACATTTGTTGCAGTTCGTCCTACTGCACTATCACCATAGACAACCGGGCCTGTCCACCCATTAAAATTTTCGTAATAACTGTTATTTAAAAACGCAGGGGTATTATTCAATGTGGCAAATGCAAACTGTTCCCTTAAACTTACAACGTCCGTCTGCAAATGATATGTTTCAGGTTGACCAGTCAGTGGAATTTTGTCAACCTGCACAGACCTTTTAGGATTCTTCCCATTTGTTAAGAAATATACTCCCTGATCCGAAAAGAAACTTTGGTAAGGGTTCATTCTTGCCGAGGCTGGTCTAAACAGTAACGAATCTGACGCCCCGTCATTTAACTCTGCATAAAACCATAATTCCTTATTATCTACATGTACAATGGATACCTCCTTCCCTCTTCGCCACATTTGAAGCGTAAGAGGATCCTTTGAAAAGCCTTCGGGAAGAGAGCTTAAAGCAACCTTATAGAGTCCCGCTTCGGTTACATTCAGCTTAACATATTTGCTTTCATAAGATATCCATTCATTACCATATTTGCCGCTCCATTGAGCAAAACCCGGAGTAGACAAAATCAAGCAATAAAAAATAATAAAAAAACAGCTAAAAAATTTACATTTCATATATCATAGAGGTATTGTACCTATCAAATAACAGTCCGTTCAAATTACAATTAATACTTCGCCAACTTGCGAGTATGGACTTCGTTATTGCTCATTTCTATTTCCAGAATATAATCTCCTGGCAATAGTCCTTCCAAAGATATTTTTTTAACCTTTCCTTCCTTAATTTTCCGTCCTTGAATATTAAACAATTTCCATGCTTTTAAATTATACAAGGCATCCAAGTTCAAGTCAACAAAATTTGATGCCGGGTTCGGAGATACTGTCAACCACTCAGCAGACTTTAGATTAACTGAAACAGTTCTAGAGAATCCCTTTGGTTCTGTATCACCCAGATCAATTTGCCCAACCCGATAATAGTTGACCCCCTTCGCTGGACTAACATCAACAAAACTATAACTATTTGACTCTATAACCGTTCCTTTTCCATCAACAACACCTACATCGATAAAATCTACAGCATTCGTACTTCTTTGCACAACAAATCTACTGTTATTCTTCTCCCATGCCGTTTTCCAATTTACAGTGACGTTATCTACACCGTTAGCAACAGCTCTAATGAACGAAAATTCAACCGGTAACGGTACAGGAGGTTGAACTGTTGTAGCGAGTATTCTCACTGCAGGATCGCCGAATAAATTAGCAATATGCAGGTTGTTTCTGTCATAATCGTCAGCAATTGCCATTACACGCCTGTTGAAGTTACCAGCAATGATCTGTCTTGCAACTTCATTCTTTATTTGACCAATCGTTTTGCGCTCCTGATCCGTCTTTGTAAAGATTTCACTATATAAGATCTCCAGGTAAGTTGCTGTGGGAGTGGCAAAACTGTTAAAACTACTACCAATTATTCCAATGGCTCCCCTATTCTCAGCAAGAATCCAATCCGCAGCTAAAGTTCTGCTTAGTGGATTAGTACTTTGATATGCATTACCCACACCACAGCCATTAAAATAAATAAAAGGGAACTTTGTGTTCGTCGGACTTGCCAGATATGCCCCGCCTGTACTAGTAAAATTATTTGATGTTGCATTAAAATCTCTTGTGACATACCCAATATTAAATTGCGTGTAGTTGTATGCCCCGTGACCATAATAGGTAATCATTCCTGTCCCATTATTAATTTGCTCAGTAATATCTGCCGGTTTAATGACATTACTCGTCTGGGAGGTACCTACTGTCTGAACTGGCTTACTTGGATCCAATGTTTTCGCAATTGGAATAATAGGATTCAAATACTGTGAAGTAAAAGTTTCGCCCTCCTTTCCACCATCTATATGAATCAGATTTCTTCTCCAGCTAAGATCTCCGGTTGCACTTTCATACTTCTTAACCTTATTGAGGTAATAAGTTGTCTCACCGGTTATAGGGGCGCCACCTCCTAATGGAGCAGTTAACACCGGGAGCCTGCCTACTGGAATTGCAGGGATATCCTGACCCAATCCATGAACGCCAGCAACCAATAGAAAATCAGACCCGGGATCTCCAATACTAGGAATTTCAAAAGGCAATTCTTTAACTAGGCGTGACTGCCCGGGTGTACCAACAACACCTCCGGTAGGCGCACCATGGGCAGTGACCGAGTTTCCAATTAACAGCAAATTGTGTCTAGCCCTAATACCCTTGGAAACCATAAAATCTACAAATCTTTTAATCGCGACCGGGCTGGGTTCGCCGTAGTTAAATTGATTGTATATGCTTTTGATATCAAATACTGCAGAACGATAACTACCACCTTCTGTAGAGTTTCTATATTTAGCATAATTGTCTGCCTCACCTAAAAACGGCCGGGACGTAATAATTAGATAGTCATAACCCTCCGGATCAATTCCTTGATCAAGAGAAGCCTGAGGATATGAATAGCTGGGCTGCATGAGTCCATCAACAATCATTCCTGAGGTTACTTCAGCTATGGCAGACGGACGTGCAGCTAGCAAACGTAACTCCTCGCTAGGAGATCGAGGAACTGATGCATGATACGTACTTCCCACAAGTTGTCCCTGAACCACTTGTGGATTATGAGGATCCGTTATGTTATACAATACAACATCCGGCTCAGCATTGGTTATACCAACATGGACAGGAGAAGAAGATGACTTGAAATTCATAAACAATGAATTCACAGCATTCATAGTACTTAACTGTGGGTATGTTAATATATAATACGCCTGAGCTGCCGAACCACCAACTTGATTAGACTTTGTTCTAAGGACTCCTCCTGTTGAGTTCAAATTAGCACTTGGTATATTAAAGACTGAAGATTTATCAGCATTGATACCAATAAATGTCAAAGATTGCAGCACTGTTTGGTGATCCGCATCAGCAGAAGTTTTACCCACTGAAAAGTCAAAGCTGTGACTAGTATTGGAAAAACCCAACATCATAACTTCCAAAGTAGGCAGCTCTAGAGCACTGCTGGCCCAATTTACAAATGAAATAGGCTCATCTCCCTTATTAACTCCTGTTATTGTAGGGCCGACGTAAGTATTACGTTTTTCGTAGAAGCTATTATTAAGATTCTCAGGAACCACCACATTTACTGAACTATAACTAAACTGATTGTTATAAGTCTTGATAAATTTCTGGAAATGATAGGGCTCTGGATCACCACTGTATGATGTTCCATCCACCGCCGGAGTCATCCTTTTTGCTCCTTCTGCATAAGTTAAAATGTATGAACCCTCATCGGAAAAAAAACTCACGTACGGATTAATGCGAGCTTCTGGACCTGGTCTGAACAACCATTTGTCCGACTCTCCATCATTGGGTTCCCCGTAAAATATTATTTCATTGGCATTTACGATGATTTTCACCTCAACGCCTCGGTGAAACAGCTGATAATTACCGTTTGCCTTGTTTTTGAAATCCGTTGTTAAGATACTGAACGGTATTTTGTGCAGGCCTTTTGTTTTGATACCTATCCGTACAAAACTCTTAGAATAGTCTATCCATTCGTTGCCATGAACTCCGCTCCATTTAGCTGGGGTTTGCGCCCATGTCTCACCCGTGAATAGCAAAGCCACCACAAAAGCCGCTCTTGTGAGATTTTTCAGTAAATTAATTTTCATATACGTATAAGTTTTGATATAGTGCCTCGCTGGATTAATAAAATGATTCATAATTCTTTACAATAAGAGATCAACGCTAAACAATTCTGGTTTAGTACTTGGACGCAAATTATTCAGTAAAGTTACATTAAATAACATTTCGCTTCAAGTCTGATGGTAAACATTGGGCTGGTTGTCAGCGCTCAAAGCCTCAGAAACAGCGCTGTAAATTGATTCTGATCATTCATTTACACTATACGTTAAGATTTGTTTTTTAGATCAATTCAGGATAAAATTCTTAAATGCAGCCGGCATAGGCAGTCCTGGGTTTCAGAAAATCCCTGTCAAGTCGCATCTCAAATAGTACCTCTGCACGCCGGCGGAAGGAACAATCATCCGGAAATCGGAACCTGCTGGGTCAATCTTAGGTGAACCTGGGGAGTGGTTAAGTTTTGAAGTCAAGGCCTTACTTGGTTCACAAAAGTCACCTTTGGGTATATAGGTTCTCAGGGTTCACCCGCCTTTGGATAAATTGCTACCCTAGTAAGAGTCAATAAACAATTTAACCCTTACTTTTGCCCCTCGTTAGAATCGACACCACCATTGTTTGTGACAAATCAATCGCAGCGTCGTCGTATTCAATGGACTCAACAGGAACATCAGGATGTTCGTACTTAAATTCCTCAACTATTTTTACACTTTAACTGCTCTATGAACAAAAATCTATGTTCTCTTATTTTTATCGCTACACTATTCATCCATCAGATCAGCCTTGCGCAGATACAAATCACCTTTCCGGCCAAACGGGCCGTGTTTCAACGCAACGCCAGCAACGAGGCCGTGATGTACGTGGGAGGATATTACACCGAGGCCTTTACCAGTATCGAGGCCAGGTTCACGCCAATAGTCGACGGTGAAGGTGTTGACACAGGCTGGCAGGTTATTCAACAGATGGCCGGGGGAAATTACTATGGTTCGGTCACGGTGAAGGGCGGCTGGTATAAGCTTGAAGTACAAGGAAAAAGGAATGGCCAAAGCCCCAAGCTAGCCACATTGGCAGAACCGGTAGGTGTTGGGGAAGTATTTGTGGTTGCAGGGCAGTCCAACGCAACAGGAGGGGACGGAAATGCCAATGGCCCCGACGCCGCCCATGATCAGGTTAATAGTGTAAACTTTCAGAATTATAATCCCGACGCCACACCCAGCATTGCACCATACGTCAACCTCCAGTTACCCTGCCCTGAATACGTACATCTGAAAAAAGAAGTCAAAACCGCTCCATTCGGGAATTATGCATGGTGCTGGGCAGCCTTTGGTGACAAAATTTATGAGAAGTATCGTGTGCCGGTTATGATCTTTAATGCCGGCTGGTCCAGTACAGGTATTGAAAACTGGCAACAAACTGCCCTGGATTCGCTAGGTACCACGGCCGGTCCATGGGGGTACGTATTCCCTCAGGGACAACCTTTTGGACATCTTCGGGTGGCATTGAACAATTACATCAATCAGCTTGGCGTTCGGGCCGTGTTGTGGCACCAGGGAGAGTCCGACAATTATATAGAACAACGTAGCAATGCGCAGAATGAGAACCTTGGTGACACCTACTGGAAAAACAGATATGTGACCATGTTGTGGGACGTGATTCAGGCCAGCCGTAAGCGATCTGCCAAAAACAATCTGGCCTGGATGGTAGCCAGGGCGTCCCGTTTTGACTTCCCCGTTAATGATCCTGCCCGGCAGACTACCGTTTCCGCCAACGTAATTGGGGCCCAAAACGAAATTATTGATAACGATGGTGCCTATCCCGGAGTTTTCCAGGGGCCAGATACCGACCCATTTTATTCCTTGAAATACAGGAAGGATGAAATCCATTTCAGAGGAGACGTATTTCCGTCTGCTGATCCGAACGAGGTCTCCGGTCTGGTACATTTAGCGGGCTTTTGGGCTGATAAGGTGACACCTGCTTTCCTGAGTGAATCAACCCCTTACCCTGCCACCCCGCCAACCCATGTGGTGGCATCACAAGCGTCTGGAAGTGCAAGCGTGACATTTACTGCGCCCACTCCTGCGCCGCAACCTCAGTACAACTGGTTCCTGCCTGATAATTGTAACCAATATTTCGATCATGCTTCCCAATGGGCAACATCTACCGCCGGAACGTATCAACTTAAGGTTGTTGATGCTTACAAAAACACGGTTTTTTCACCAAAACTTTTCGTTTCGGGTGCCACGCCCCTACCTGTAACCTTGACCTACTTTACGGGTGAGCCCGCGGAAAACAATCAGACTTTGCTTAGGTGGGAAACTTCCTCCGAAAACAACGCATCCCATTATGAAATCGAGAAAAGCCGGGATGCCAAATTTTTTGAAAAAATTGGGGCTGTCAATGCAGTGGGTAATTCCAATCTGAACAAAGCATACAGCTATCAGGATGAAGGCACTGTTTCAGAAAACCGCTACTATCGCCTCAAACAAGTAGACTTAGATGGAAAATACAGTTACAGTCGTATGGTACATGTGAGACAAGAAGGTTTCACGGCAGTTAAAGTTTATCCAAATCCGGTAGTTGACAAATTGACTGTTCTGTCACAAAGCAGGTTAAACCGGATTGAGGTCATTCACATTAGTGGAAAAATCGTACATAGTTCGAATCCTGGCGGTCAGGTTTTCATTCTGGATATGAGCGGGTTTAATCCAGGACTCTACATGGTAAAGGTCAATGAAGAGATATTCAAGATCATTCGATAAGAACCACTCCGATTTCTAACGAACCCACCGAAGGGCGGTCCGGAATTTCCTGGCTGCCCTTTCTTTTTGGGAAAGATGATGTTCTTTTAAAGGAAAATTGAATCTAACAATGTTTTTATTGGCCCCAAAAAAGAGATATTCAGGTTTAGAACAATTTTTTTTCTAATTGCACTATTTGGGAAACGAATATTCGCCAGGATGTTGTTATAACCTTATTATTTGGATTTTTCCGCGCTATAAAACTTTAGTAAAGTAACGAGTTTATGCTATATTCAAAAAAACCACAAGAGTCTACATCTGATATCGTATTGATCGGTGCCGGTATAATGAGTGCTACCCTGGGTGTTTTACTTAAAAAATTAAACCCCAAGTTCACCATTTCCATATTTGAGCGACTAGACCGCGTCACGGCCGAAAGTTCGGATGCATGGAACAACGCAGGAACAGGGCATTCGGCATTCTGTGAACTGAACTACACACCTCAAAAGGAGGATGGATCAGTTGATGTATCCAAAGCAATCAAAATTGCCGAATCGTTTGAAGTCTCCAAGGAATTCTGGGCATCATTGGTCGAAGAGCATATTATTGATGATCCCGACAATTTTATTCACCACATCCCGCACATGAGTTTTGTGTGGGGCAAAGACAATGTGGAATATTTAAGAACCCGCTTTGAAACGCTTACCAGCCACCATTTATTCAAAGGGATGCAGTATTCGGAGGATCCATCTGAAATCGAAAACTGGATTCCGTTGATCATGGAAGGGAGGGATCCGCAGGAAACCGTGGCCGCCACAAAGATGGAACTGGGTACGGATGTTAATTTTGGAGCACTGACCAAATCCATGTTTAAATTTCTGGAAGCACAGGAAGGTGTGGAACTTCATCTGAATCACGAGGTGGAAGATTTCAAACATCAAAATGACGGATCCTGGATTATTGAGGTCAAGGACAGGGAATACAAACAAGTCAAAAACATTCAAACCAAATTTGTATTTATAGGAGCAGGAGGTGGTTCTCTTCCCCTACTGGAAAAGTCAGGAATACCGGAGGGTAAAGGCTTTGGAGGATTCCCGGTTAGCGGTCAGTGGCTCGTGTGCAACAATCCTGAAATCGTGGAGAAACACCAGGCTAAGGTATATGGGAAAGCTGCGGTAGGATCGCCGCCTATGTCGGTCCCTCATCTTGACACGCGCATCATTGATGGCAAAAAAGCGTTGCTATTCGGCCCCTACGCTGGTTTTTCAACTAAATTTTTGAAGAATGGATCCTATATGGACCTTCCATTGTCGATCAAGCTGAATAATATAAAACCGATGATTTCTGCCGGTATCCATAACATTCCGCTCACCAAATATCTCATAGACCAGGTTAGGCAATCGCCCGAAGACCGTATTGAAGCTTTAAGTGACTATATGCCTTTGGCAAAAATGAGCGACTGGCGCCTGGAAACGGCTGGACAACGGGTACAGGTGATCAAGAAGGATAAAAAAGAAGGTGGTGTTCTTGAATTTGGAACAGAAATGGTAACTTCTTCCGATGGATCGATTGCAGCCCTGCTTGGTGCCTCTCCGGGTGCTTCCACGTCAGTTTCGATTATGATCGATCTCATCCATCGCTGTTTCGGAAAGCAAGCGCAGTCCGAGGAATGGAAAAACGAATTTAAAAAGTTGATACCATCCTTTGGCCAATCCTTATCAAAAGACGCCAAGCTGGCTCTTGAAACGAGGAACAGAACATCGGGTATTTTACAATTAATTCCTACTGAACTGGAAGAGCTGATCTCCGTTTAGCACAGCTTTTATTAATAGTGAAGCCGCCTTGTAGCACTACAGGCGGCTTCTTCATTTACTGGTGTTCCGCCCCAATCTTTCCGGGTCGACTACCTCATATTAAGTCACGGAAATCTGCGGATTGGGATCCGAAAAAAATTACTTCGTTACCTGTTTTTCTGCTACGATTGGGAATTTACCATCCTCAGTAATAACATTCCCCGACATTTTATCCCCTGTCTGAATAAGGTTTACGACGATTTCGCTCGATTCAATCTGCAATTTAAATGAGATCATCTTCTCTTTGATGACAAGATCCCTCATCGGCATCTTGTTCTCGGTGGAACCTATAAATCCAAGCATCTTATCATCGCGTTGCTCAAAACTCATGATGCCGTTTTCGTATTCCGGTGGAACACTGGTTACTTTGTATTTCCATGATCCCAAAATTTCATCTTTGGTAATCCTGGAACCAGCGGCAATGGAAAACAGACAAATGGCAAAAAGTGCGATAAAGTGATAATTTTTATTCATTGTAATGGACATTTAGTTGGTTAACGAAAGAAACGAATTTTTGTCTTAAATGAATTGAATAAAGATTACTTATTTCTGGTGTGTAAACAAATGAACCCCCTTTTTGTTACCGGTAACGATGTCCGGAAGACCATCGCCGTTGATATCCTCCACAGTTACGTGCAGGCCTACCCCAGAGTCATTGTCAATTTCGTGACGGATCCAGGTTGGTGTTTTACCTGGTTTGTATTCGTACCAATATAGAACGGCAGGTTCGCGTTCACCCGGATCATTTCCATTGTGCGCCCAGAAGCGCTTTCCCGTGATCAGATCCGGATTTCCGTCGCCATTGATGTCTTTCAAGGCCATTCCGTGACTTTGTGAAAATGATTTATCAATTTCATGATGTGTCCAGGTTGCGTTGCCCTGGGCATCTTTGCCCTGCTCATGCCACCAAATGCCGTAATTATGGGCCGATGCGCTGATGACATCATTGAGACCATCTCCGTTGAGGTCCATGACGTACATCTGAGAGCAATCCTGGCCAAGATCTGCCGCATGGAAAGTCCAATCCTTGTCCTTGGGTGCTTTTCCTGCGCCACCTTTGGGGCCTTCCCACCAGCCGTTTTTCACAAGAACATCCTTTCTTCCGTCGCCATTGACATCTCCGTATCCAAGACCATGCGAATACTTGTGCGTCGATTGCTTTTCATCATTACTAATTATATACTTTTCCCATGCGGTATCACCCTTCTTTGAAGGTGATTTCAACCAAATTACCTTCAGCGCCGTGGGATCATTACACAAAAGGTCCAGTCTCCCGTCGCCGTCCATGTCCACCAGCATCGGAGATTCATTTCCGACAGAAGAATGGATCATGTGTTGCGCCCAATGTCCGGGTTTGTTTTTCGGATTTTCATGCCATACAGCAGCTTTCCCAGGCCAGTCTATCCGGATCAGGTCTATCCACCCATCTTGATTGACATCCATAGCAAAATCGAGGAAAGAATTACTGTAACTTCCATTTACAATAAATGAATCCGGTTTGGCCAACTCGTGGGCTGTCCAGGAGGGCGCTTCAAACCAATAGGCTCCAGAAAGGACATCCTTTTTACCATCCTTGTTCACATCACCCATGGCCGCACCTTCGGCGATAAATCGGTTGGTAAGATCCTTTTTCACAAACTTAACCGTACGGACCTTTTGATTTTTACTTTGCCCCTCACTCATGATGGGTACCAAAAGAATTACCTGAATGGCCAGAAAAAATTTAAAACTATTTTTTATATCAATCATTACGATCCAAAGTTTTTGGTTTAGTTAACACTTATAAGATCATACCCAGGCGTGAATACTTATTCAATTCATATTATCAATCTGTGAAACTGGTTTCATGTGTGCATTTCCAAAATCGGAATCCTCACTGCTCTACCTCCAGACAATCCACCACCATCGCTCCCCGACTGGGTTTTAAAATAATCGCATACCCCCCTTCCGGGAAAAAGTCACTCACCCATAGCGCTTTGGACGGGGTGAGTTTCCTGGCATTGAGGTTTATTTTCGCTTTGGGTACTCCGTTTATCAACAACTCTACGGATCCGAATTCCGGTCCTTTGGGACTCCACAGTGTAAAACGGCGACCGCGAACATTCCATTTTGCCATATGCTCTTTTTTTACTGTTAAATAGCCCTTAGCCGACCTGAAACCTTCGGTATATTCCTTCCATTCAGCTGCCCTTTCACCCGCTCCAAGCAAGGCATCCGTGGCGTCAAACCAAAACTTTGCAGGGGATGCAGACCCAGAAATCTTAAATTCTAATACCTCAAGGTGTGTTCGAGGCTCAAGCCACCATCCTATCTGAGAAACTTTTGCCTTTCCCTGCACATTGCCGAGTGAGCCACGCCACGCAATATCATCATCTATCCTGAGAAGGATATTGCCAACTTCGTTTCGGCGAAGCATGAAGCGGCGGTCTGCTTCTGATACCCACTGCTCTCCTACTTCCAGTCTGCGTTTTCCCTTTACATCAAAGCTTATGATTTCCCATCGTTTGTCAGAAATTTCAAGGGCGCTGTAGGCGCAATCCGCACCTTTACCTACAAGGCTGTCGGAAGTGGCATTTTCCGGACCAAGTGTGCCTTCATAGTCCCAGATCAATCGGGCGGTTCCATTCAGTTTTACACGAACCTCCATCTCAAAGGCACCATAGGCTGACCGGATCAGTGTAAGTGCCGGTCCGGAATGAGCGTTTAAAACAAACCCCCTTTCTCTGAATGGCTTATCCCAATAGCGCTTGGCAACATGGATTGTTCCCAGGTTGTCAGAATCACGAGAGGGAAACATCGCCCATAGCACATTTTTAGCATCAACCTGCCCTGAGAAAGTTTGCCCCCAAAGCCCTTCATATTCCGATTCTTTGTCATCAGCATGCCACAGCGAACCATCCTGGTACAATTCCCATTTACTCTCGTCCGTTGCCTTCTCCAATGGCACCCGAAACAGTACACCATAATTACGGTTACGCGCCACACTCGTCGCCGGAGCATACAAATAACCGTCATGGGCAAATGAAGGAAAAAATTCCAGAAGTGGCGGGTGGTAATAATTTGCTCTCACGTCCCGTACCAATTTCCTTTCTGAATACGGTCCCTCGGGCCTGGCGGCGGTCATCACAAACAATGTCCAGGAATGCGGTGCATCGTCCATCATTCCGGTGATAAGCCAGTCATTTTTTCTTTTAATCAACGTAGCGGCATAGGTTCGCCTGTAACGTCCCTTCATCAAAGGAAGCGTGGTGTTTCTGGTAATGGGATTGGGATCACGTATCCACGGCCCTTCCGGTTTGCTGGCCCTGGCGTACCCAATACCTCCCTCTTTGTTGAAATCAGCTTCACCCCAATCATAAATCATGTGATATACCCCCGGGGACCGGTCATTTGAATCCGTTTTTTCATAAACCACACAAACATCGGGGGTGTGGCCGCCTTTGTCAAAAAGCAAAGGATCTGGCGCCAGAATGGTACCCAAATGTTCCCAGGTTTTCCCTTTGTCCCTTGACCTCATGCCAATACAGCTGGAAGGCTTGCTGATATAACCTTTGGTATAGGCGCCAATGTATACAAACAGATCGGTGCTTACCGGATCAATAAACAAAAATCCGTTGACAGGCCATTCCAAGGGAGGGCTGCCCCGCCAGATCGGATTGCCCGGAATCCGTTCAAAAGAATCAAAAGAGGGCCCTCCCAACACCGCATGCTGGAGCCATTCATTTCTCCACCGGGCTTCGGCAAAATCACGTACCGGTACCCTGGAAACCGTTTGCGGATGGGCTCTAAGTTGATTGACAAGTGGCAGGAATAACCCGGTAATGGTTGCGGATCTGATAAATTTCCGTCTCGACACCCTTGTTAAAAGCATGAAAGTTTAGATTACGGGGTAATGGTCTATATGCGCCTCATTTTCTTTTTGGAATAAATCGGCCAAATACGGCTGGCATCCTGGTCTTTTATTTCACACTCAGCAAATACTCCATCAGCGCATAAAAATCCTTTTCAGGTATTACCGTCCTGAACTGATCCGGCATAAGGGTATATTGCGAAGGCTTGAATTCCTTCATGTCATTCCTGACAACGGAAAACTCCTGGCCGGTTGGGTCAGCGAAGACCATCGTTTCGCCCTCTGTTCTGCGGTAAAGACCGGAAAGTAATTTCCCATTCTTGAGGGTGATATTGTAATTCCTGAATGATTCGGAGATGTTCCGGTTTGGATCAAGAATCTTTTCCGTAAGGGCTTTGATGCCCCAGTTCCCGATTCCATCAAGCTGCGGACCTATCAAACCGCCAACTGCAGCGATCTGATGACAGGACCCACAATTCTGAACAAAGATCGATTTTCCAACGGCTACGGAATTGGTCTGAAGCCTGTGACCGGCAATTCTTGAGTCAATCAGCTTTTGTCTCTCTTCCCTTTCACTGGCACCGCCTTCGGTAAGCCCATCAAGCATCTTTTGCTGACTTACGCTGATATTAGTGGCAAGTCGTTCCTTCACACGCACCTCTGAAAACACATTGGCATTTACTTCTTCTCCTTTCAATGCACTCAGCAGGTAATCTATTCCCTCCTGCGAATTGGAAAGAACCGAGGCAATGGCAGTCTGAACCGAGAATGCACTACCGGCAAAGCCCTTTTGGAGTAATGCAAAAACCTTGGAAGAAGATGCCTGTCCAAGAATTAAAGCTAGTTTCTCTCTCAGGCCAGCAGCCTCGTCCCGGCTACTGAATATAGCACCCACAATCTCCGAATTTCCTTTTGGGTCAATATTAATCAATGCGTTGGAAGCTGCTGCCCGTGTATTGTTATCCATCCAGCGCGCGCTTGCCACTTTTGTAAGCACAGGCTGCAGGGATGAATCCCTGAAGTCGCCCGCTATCTGGGCAGCCTGGGAGCGTAGTTCGGCAATCTCAGAAGGACTTTTTGAGGGGATTTCAAGGATGGCCGGTTCAAATTGACCAATCCCAATGGATCCCGTCTGCGAACTGTCGACCGCTTCCAGATATCCGCTTTCCCCCTTGAAAGCACTTAGATCAAAGGTAACATTCTGGATCAGGTCTTTCTGCTGTGCGGGTTCGACCTGATTTACCCGCCTTTCGGCAACTATTTTATTGGATCCGGCAAGACGAATTCTGACAACATTCCGGGAAACTCCCTTTTTTAATTCACTTCTGTAAATATCATTGTCAAAAATATTCATTTTTAAACTCGCAGGGAGTTGGAATGAAACAGAATAAAGTACTTCCTTGGGAGCGTAACCCTTTTTTTCGCTATAAATCAGCCGGAAAGCAGGCATTATGTCTGTCAGGAATCCATCGGAAACCATCCATGGGCCTACACTTTCACTCGATCTCAAAATCGGACGGCTTTTCCAGACATCCGTATTTTCTGAAATATTATCCAGATAATGTTTTGCCAGTGCCAAACCCCAATCCCTCATTTTCGTTGAAGCCATTGCCCCGTTTTGCGCGATACCTCTCTTAAAGGAATTGTAGAGAGACATTTGCATATCGTAATCATCTCCAAACTTTTTAGTGACCAGTTCCACCACCTGATCCATTTGATAAGGTGCTGCGTATCGCCCGATATATTCCAGTTTAATGAGCAGGTCGGAGGCTGGAACCGTGTGATGTAACAGGTAATCCAAAACAAATGACGCCCCTGCCGATGCCGGCACATCAACCAAAACCCGGGACAATATTTCAAGTTCCCTATCGCTCCATTTCAACCCCGGAACCCTCCACATGACACTCCGATTCCTAAGATTGTTACGTACCGCAAGCAAAGCGGTATATTTCAGATGAGAGTCTTCCTTCGGTGTTTCATCATAGAGAGCCATCAGTGGCGAAAGATTCGATGCCCTGGGGTTTTGATTTAAGACTTCGGCTGCAGTCCTTTGTACAAAAGGATCCTTTGCCTTCAACGCGCTGATCACGATCGGGTACTGGTCCTCGGAAATTTTCTTTATCTCCGTCAGTACACGAAAAGCATGCACCTTGATTGTGGCATCATTGTGACTTAATGCCCGATTGAGCACTGATTCCGGCAACGCATCCAGCCGATGCAGAATCCATAAAGCATGCACATAGGTAGTTGCGTCTGTTTGGGCCGATGCCAAAACATCCGTTATGGGCTGAATGGCTTTCCGTTGCCAGGAATCCACGATCCGATCTGCCACTTTAAGACGTGTATTCAATTGCGGATGTTTCAGCCCGGCGATCAACTGCGACAGGGTTGATTTGGACCAGTCGGTTATAGTCATTGGCTTGTCACCCTGATCACCTTTATAAGTGATCTTCCAGATTCTTCCGCTCACCCGGTCTCTGCCCGGATGATTCAGCGGCACTTCATAATGCCCGATGATCCGGTTGTAAAAATCGGCTACATAAAGAGAGCCATCAGGCCCCAACTTCACGTCCACCGGCCTGAACCAGGGATCTTCACTCACTAGAAATGGTTCCTCCTTTTTTGAAACCGGTGAAGAGCCATTGAACGAAATGGTGTTCCGATCAATACGACAGGTTACTACATCGCCCGTAAAAAAGCTCTTTTGATATTTTTCAGGAAACTGATTTCCGGTATAATAAACCAGGCCAGCCAGCGCAGTTGAAGCGAGGTCATAGCTCATCATTTCAGGTGCGAAGCCTAATCCATCCGGGGCTTTTCTACCAAAGTGAGGATAATCGCCCCCGGAAATTAATTGTGCAATGGGCTTGGTATGACAGTCGACAGAATAAAGAAAGCCCTTTTCATCGTAGGCATAGCCAAATGGGTTCACTCTGCCAAAGGTGGTTTGCTCCACATGGCTGCCGTCCATTTTCACACGAAACGTATTGCCCGACACCATGGTGATCGAATCGCCGTCCGTACCAGCCACCGTGGAAGTATTGGAAAAACCATGACAAATGTGGAGCCAACCATCATAGCCTCTCATAATATTATTCACCATGCCGTGCGTGTCCTTATGGCCAAACGGCCCAAGGAGTACTTTTTTGCTATCCGCTTTCCCATCCTGATTTGCATCTTTGAAATAGTATAGATTGGGAATGCTGTAAGCAATGGCTCCATCCGACACCGGCATGACGCCAATTGGAATATTGAGGTTGTCGTCAAAATGGGTAAAGGTATCTGCTTTACCGTCACCATTTTTATCCTCCAAAATGGTAATACGGTCCTTTCCGTCACCTTTACCTGCCGCCATCGGATACTCACCCGACTGGGTAACCCACAGCCGGCCTCGGTCGTCAAACTCCATGTTCATGGGTTTAATGATGTCCGGCTCTGACGCAAAGAGCGTCACTTCGAATCCGGGCGGCAACTTAAAACTGAGACGTTCTTCCTCCGGAGTCTGGTATTTACTGGTTCGGACATGCTCGGCATACACGTCTTTGGCCGGCAAAACTGCCTGGCCTCCAGTGGTAGGTTTGGGAACACTACAGCCTTGTGCATATAGCAAAAAAGTAGTGGTACAAAGCGCGATTGCTTTGCCTCTCAGGTCAAATCGTGGTTTCATGGAATCAAGCAGGGCAGACAAGGTATTTAGACCAAAGCACTTAGTAAGTTTTCAATCAAACAACGGGAATGGCTAATTCTACTAATAAAATTTGGACAGGTCATAGGCCTTTGACCGTATTTCACGAGCGAAAAACGACATATTATACTCCGTGGCGTAATAAGGACAGCTATTTATCAACTTACCAAAACCCAGGCGAGTCCGATGCCTATTCAAACACGGACATGATCTCACTCAGTCCTACACCAAGAACTTTCTTAGCAATTACATCAAGCACTACGTCATCGCCTTCAAAATGATAGGTGCGTTGTCGATGGATGAGCGTCTCTCCGGTTTTTAAAGCGCGGGTAGATGAGTTGGATTCCAGTTCATAAAACGGCCCCATTTGCGTTCCATCATCCAGCTTCCCGTCATTGTAGGCATTCAATACGTCTCCGGCATAAGGATCGTTGTGAAACTCCCAACTGGACTTAAGATAACGTTCTCCCCGATCCATGTCGTACTGAATAATGGTGAGAACACCTTTTTCGGCATCATAGCTTCCTGCTACATTTTTTGCGGATTTTGGTGCAATACCAATCTTACTTCTGAACTTCCCGTCTGCTTTGAGGAAAAGTGCCGAATCCCGTACAGCGATACGGTCGGCAGGGATTTTACCAAAATAATTATCGGTAATAGCAGGTTTTGTATCGTGTTCGCTCTTAAAGGGGGCAACGATTACAGTCCTATCTGTAGGCTTGAACATGCCCAGTAGCCAGATACCAAGCATTCCTTTTTCGGGTGTCCAGGCAGCCCCTTTGTTGGTGACCGCGTTCACTGTTTCGTAGGCCACGCTCTTACATTTTCCCAAGTCCTTAATATCCAATGACGTGAGTACTGACGATTGTCCCAGCATTGAAACTTTCCGGTCAATTTTAATTTGGAAATCCGTTCCGCTGTAGTTGGTAATGGTAGCGTCGATTGTCAATGCAACGGAAGAATTGTCGGACTCTGCCACCTGATAGGCAACGGTATCAATCAATGCGGGAGTTTGCCAGTTTTCAAAAGAAAACGCCTGACCTTTTTTGAAATAAACCGAAAATTGCCCCCCTTCCGGCGAAAGCCAAAACCGCTCCTCCCCACCGAACGCGTTCATGTGCGGCTGATGGACCCCGCTGGATATCAAGTCATAGTTGATCCAGCCATAACTATTCCCACCGGACCCCGTTGCCGTGCTCGTCATTACCCGACCCTGATAGGCTGGCACAACCACTGCTTTCGCTTCCGGATTGTCGGGAGCCATCAGGACGACAACCTCCTTATGATTTTGTAAAAATGCAAGGTCATTTCCAAAAGACCCTTTTGTGTTTTGTTCCAATTTTTTCTGATCATTGCTGGCGTTTTTCTGACAGGCCGAAAGAACCAGCCCTATCATCAAAACCACCGTTAAACTTTTCGTCCGCATCATAGGAATGATAATCACTATCGTAAGTAATTTCCGTAACCCACTATCAATACAGATACGACAATTATCAATATTCCGGCTATGATCGTGGTCAGGGTCTTTTTTCGGATATTGGACCATTCTTTCAATATGAGCCCCCAACTATTGGCAACCAAAATGATAAATGCCATGTGTAATATCCAGGAGCTGGGACCATTACCTAATTTACTTTCACCCATTCCATAAAAGAAAAACTGCATGAACCAGGTCGTGCCGGCCAGTGCTGAGAAGATATAGTTGGAAAGAAGTGGTGTAGACTGGTCGGTATAGTTACCAAAGGTTTTGTTCCGGGCATTTAAGAGCATGCACCAAATGAAGTTGGTTGTTAATCCACCCAGAAGAATGACCACGTAGGTTACATTATTTTGGAACAAAAACTCCCCCTGACCCGGATTAGCCGCTTTCCATACTTCGTTAGCCTCTTCGGCCATCACTTTCCCCGCGTCGATCCCAAATGCAAAACAGGCGCTCAACACCCCCGATATGATAGAAACGGTGAGACCAAGACCTATCCTGAATTCCGTTTTGTCATCTTTGACCAACCCGTTACTCTTCAGATCTTTGTCCTTCATTGATCCGGCAATGCCACAAACAATTATTCCGATTACACACACAAGCAAACCAAGCAAAACCATTTGCCCCCAGCTATTCGTGAAAAGATCTGAAATAGAATCCTTACCAGCCACCGGATTGAACTGGTAGTAAACAGAGGGTATCAGCGCCCCAAATACAGAACAAAGTCCAAGGATGATGGAGCTTCCTAGTGAAACGCCAAGATAACGCACACCCAAGCCATAGGTAAGCCCACCTATGCCCCACAGGACACCAAAGAAATACGTGAGAATCAGGATTCCCCCATTCGTATTGGCAATGATTTCAGTAAAGTTCGGGATGGTAAGATACGCTGCCAGGGGTGGCACAATAAGCCAGGAAAATAGCCCGCCTACAATCCAATAGGTTTCCCAGGCCCAGCCCTTTACTTTTTTGTAAGGAATATAAAAACTCCCGGAGGCAAACCCGCCGATAAAATGAAAAATTACACCTAAGAGTGCTTGCATGGACGATCCTGGTTAATATTAGAGCTGTTCAATTTCCCATGGCGCAACGATCATATAGCCCCACGCAAATTGCTTTCTCATTAAAAGGCAATCATCCTGTACCATACTGCTCGCAACCACCTCAATATGACAGCCGTAGGAAAAGAATCCATGAAAAAAGAGCTAACTATTTGACTGTTAGAGACAAGAAACTTTGGTGATTTTCTGGTAAAATTCTTAATTTTTCTCAGCCCGATCATCTTTTGGGCTGATAGCCACTGGCGAGGAGCAAGGAATAATAGGGTGAGCCATCAGCGGACAACAATTTTTTTAACCTCTCTTTGTTCTCCATGCTTCAACTCCAGGATATACAGGCCGGGCGTCCAGGTTTGTGTCGACAACTCACGTTCTGTATTGGCGCCAATGGTGATGTTTTGCATGATCGCTACCCCGTTTACGGAATAAACATTGATTAACCCCCTGGTCGAAGAATGGATGTTGATTAGTCCATGGGCCGGATTCGGGTAAACATTTAACCGCTTTCCTGGTTCCGGCTCCACGCCTGTTATGCTAATAGGTAAGATGTTGCTGATTAGCTGCACGCCTCCGAGATTGCCTCCAATGGCAATGTCGGGTTTGCCATCACCGGTATAATCACCAGCGGCGACGGACAAATATTTGCCAAATTTCAGCGCAGTACCTTTCCCGTCGCGCTCCATCAGCAAACTTTCACGTTGTGTCCATTTGCCCCAGTCGCCTGAGTGAAATATTTTCAATAAGCCCGACTGATCTACCGTAAGCAGATCCGCCCGGCCGTCAAGGTCGATGTCCGCTACCGAAACCTGCACAGATCTACCCTCAAAGCTTGTGGGGATTCCTGCGAAGGACTCCGTCTCGAGTTTAAAAACCGGCTTGAGGGCGGTACCGGTATTGGTATAATAACTGATATTTCCCTGGGCCTTCCCCACCAGCAAATCGAGATCACCATCCCCATCAGCATCATAAAAAAATGGACTTTCACCGGTGAGCGTTTCCGAAGGTAATGTGATCACCACCGCATCCTGAAGACTTAACTGAACAGCTTCGCCGAGCCTGGCCTTATTGGGAATATAGGAAAACGACAACCCTCTGAACGACACCGATGAGAAGCCAAGGTCGGGTACCCCATCGCCATTATAGTCGGCCCACTGAGGCTTAAAGTTGTACGCGTCAAAAGTACGGGGAAGATCCAGGTAATTTTCGGATGACATCTCGTATTGTGGCATTTTGGCCGTTCCGGTATTTTTCAGATACCACAACGCGCCGCGGAATCCATTAATCCCTGGCATGCCTCCGGTACCAATGATCATATCCAAATCACCATCACCATCCACATCAAAGAAGGCTGGAGAAGCATTTTCTCCAACATCCAGCATCTGATCCTGAAGGAAATTTTTCTGGACGAGGGTGAATTTGGGTACGTTACTGGTTCCGGAATTATGGTAATACCAGTTAGAAGATCTGAAATCGCTCAGGTTGTTGTCATTAGACGCCACATTGGTAGATGCTAGCAGGTCTTTGACACCATCGAAGTCGACATCTTCCATGAAAGCTGCCGGAAATATGTGAAACAAAACAGGATCCGCTACAGGAAACCGATTCAAAGAGCTTGTGAAATTGGCGATGATTCCCTTTTCAGAATTTTTAATCATCGACAGATTTTCGCTGGAAACATGCCCCACCAGCAGATCCTTTGTGCCATCACCATCCATATCGTGTAGCAGTATCGTGTTCCCAGCATGCAACACCCTGCTGCCCGCATATTCCTTCACGCCACAATCCACGCCAAAAACAAAACCCGTTTCGGTATCGTTTTTACTAAAATTCCCCCAACAATCGCCATTACGTTTAAAGACCGGATTAGCGATTGTACCGAGGCTGTCTGGCACCCCGTACTTCTCCATACTGAGGTTTTGGTGCAGTTCGATAAAGCTACCTGAAAAATCAAAAGTGATCAGATCCAGGTCTCCGTCATCATCTATGTCTACAATGCCGGGGATGTCGGCTCCGGAAACCTGTAGATTTATCGGAACGGTAAACCCTTGAGAGTACAACGCATTGGCTTCCAGTTTCCAGGACCAGGTTTCCCCATTACGAATCTGCCGGTAAACCGTTATACCCAATGAAGTACTCACAAAGAGATCCTTAAAACCGTCCTTGTTATAGTCGGCCAGGATCATCCAGTTTTCAAAAGCAGGAAAAAATGACTGGTAATAAGGTGTATGAATAAAATTCATTTTCCCAGTGGCATCTTCCTTGGCAAGGAAGGTCGTAACGCTTCCGCTTGTGCGGTCAAAGACAACAAGATCCTCGATGGCATCGGCATTCAGAAACATCTTCGAAAATTGTGACGCATTGAGCCCCCCCGCCCAGGGATTAAGCAGTTTCTTGCCGTTGGCCGTCAATACCGTTGTAGTATCCAACCGAAACCACGCCTGCTGACCCTGGGTTCGTGAAATAATCAAGATAAAGAAAAGACTGAGCGTATATTTCGTAAGCATCACTGAAGATTAATCTATTAATTTTGTTTTCACAACGGGCCTGCGTCCTAATCGTAACGAAATAATATTCCATTTGATTGAGCCAAAGTACCATTAGTTTATCTGTTTGATTCAATACCGAACTACATCCATGCATATTTCCACCGAAGCGCTTTACAATATCTATAAAAAAGGACACGCGATTTCCACTGATACCCGAAAAATTACGCCGGATTCCATTTTCTTTGCTTTGAAAGGCGACAGTTTCGACGGCAACCAATATGCCGCCGATGCGCTGCATAAAGGAGCATCCTACGCGGTTGTTGATGACGAATCGGTTGCTATTGATGAGCGCTTCCTTCTGGTAGCGGATGTGCTTGCGGCCCTCCAGGATCTGGCACGGGCGCATCGGAAGACTTTTGAATTCCCGGTAGTTGCATTGACCGGCTCAAACGGAAAAACCACGACAAAAGAACTCATCTCCGCCGTTTTGGGAATGAAATACAATACCTATGCAACAAAGGGAAATCTAAACAATCACATCGGTGTTCCGCTGACGATTCTTTCCATTGACACTTCAAAATACGAAATGGCGGTGGTTGAGATGGGCGCTAACCACCAGGAAGAAATTTCGTTGTTGTGTAGCATCGCAATGCCAACCCATGGGCTGATCACCAATATTGGCAAAGCACACCTAGAAGGATTTGGAGGATTAAAGGGCATCATCAAAGGGAAGGGAGAACTTTTTGATTATTTGTCCAAAAAGAAAGGAACCGTATTCGTCAATGTCGAAAATGAGACCGTGATGGAAATGGCCAGCAAAAGACGAGCATTTGGAGAGATTATCTTCTACTGTTCCGAAAACAATCCTGTACACCCGGAATTGATCAGCGAAACTCCGTTTGTGCAGTTTAAAGGCAACAAAGGAAAATTGGTAACGACTCACCTTCCCGGTTCTTACAATTTTGATAACATTTGTGCAGCTCTGGCAATAGGTAACTATTTTGAAGTAGCAGACGAAGATGCATACGAAGCCGTTTCCAATTACTTACCGGACAACAACCGCTCTCAAATTGTAAAAAAGGGAACCAATACCATCATAATGGATGCCTACAATGCCAACCCGTCCTCCATGGCGGCCGCTATCGACAACTTTGCTCAATTGAATGCCTCAAAAAAGATCGTGATACTGGGCGATATGTTTGAACTGGGTGAAACCGCTCCCGACGAACATCTTGAACTTGGCAGGCGAATAGCGGCCAGGAATTTCGACATTGTTATCCTGGCTGGAAATCTGATGCAACATGCCCTACCCGCCCTGCCCAAAGCATACTACTTCCCCGACAAGTTTTCCCTGCACAATTGGGTGATGGATAATCCTCAGCAAAATGCCCACTTTCTCATCAAAGGATCCCGGGGCATGGCGCTTGAAAGTGTTCTCGGTATTATGCCTGGGTAGTTGTTTTAATTTTATAAATTACCGCTATATTCATATAGTACAAATTGATCACCATATAGACATTCTCTATATGGTTTCCTTTTTTATAAGAAAAAACAATTTCATTTGATTAAAACAAGTCTTTCCTTTCAAAGTACCATGCAAATCCTTGGCATAAGCAAGGTGGTATCGTAAGTTTGCAACACAAAATAGTACAATTAATAAACTTACGACAATCATGGCTAACAGGCTTTTATCGGTGGGATCGCAATTCCCGGAATTCAAGAAAACCTCAGTAGTTTCTCTTGAAAAAGGAAATGAATTTTACGACATTACTTCTGAGGATCATAAAAATGCCGAGAAATGGATGGTGATGTTCTGGTGGCCAAAGGACTTTACCTTCGTTTGCCCAACCGAAATTGCCGAATTCGGCAAACACGTTGATGACTTCGCAGACCGCGATACAATCCTGATCGGTGCATCTACCGACAGCGAATTCGTTCACCTTGCATGGCGCAAAAACCATGACGATCTTCGCGATCTTCGTTTCCCCATGCTTGCTGATACTTCAAAATCATTGGCAGAAGAGCTTGGAATTCTTGAAGCAAACGAAAAAATCGCTTACCGTGTAACCTACATCGTTGATCCTCAGGGAATCATTCGTTGGGTAAGCGTAAATGACCTTTCTGTTGGTCGTAACGTTAATGAAGTAATCCGTGTATTGGATGCGCTTCAAACTGACGAACTTTGCCCTTGCAACTGGGTGAAAGGTGAAGCTACGTTAGCATAGCTTATAAGTTTATGAGTTCATTAGTTTATGAATGGTGAGTGACCGATCATTGCACATGGACTCATAAACTTTAAACCAGTATTCACGAGTTGATGAGATTATGAGTGTCTAAATTAGGTACTCATAAACTTCAAACTCATAAACTCTATCAAAATGTATCCATTTGCAGCAACAGCGAATACCAAAGATTCTCTGTATAAAGAAGTTAATTTACCGGCTGATTTTGAAAGTGTGCTGATCAACAAACTGGCAGCACTGGATCACAGGTATCTGAAAGATCTTAAAATCAATTTGAGCAATGTTCTGAAATCGCAGAACATCAACCGGAAGGAATCACTATTGATCGCTTTGTCGGTAGCCATCAATGAAAAAAATGCAGCACTCATCTCTGCCATTGAAGAATTGGCAATACAAGAAGGTGCAGAAGAAAAAGAAATTGCGGAAGTAGCGGCATGTGTGTCCCTGATGAATGCGAATAACGTTTTCTATCGTTTCCGGCATTTTATGCACAAGGAATATTACGATACAGCACCGGCAGGCATCAAAATGAGCATTATGGTGAATCCGGTACTTGGAAAAGAATTTTTTGAATTGTTAAGCCTCGTTGTCTCAGCGCTGAACGGTTGCGAAATGTGCGTCACTTCGCACGAGCAGTCCGTATTAAACCACGGCGGTTCTCAGGCCCGTATATTTGACAGCGTTCGTATCGGCGCCATATTCAAGAGTTTTTCGGTACTCGTTTAACAGAATGAAAAAGACTTGCTCTAAAAACCTGGCAAGTCTTTTTCATTAAACACCTCTTCTTCAAATCATTAAGTCACCAATATTTTACCAAATCTCCTCCTTATGCGAAAGGAAATTATCTCGTGAATATTCCAAACATGGGCGACTGAACAATCCCCAACCGTTTGGCTGTGAATGGCAACCGCTCAAAGGTAATACTGTGAGGATTAATGTATAGCGGCCCAGTGCCTGGCTTATCTACGACCCATAAGATCATTAGCCTCCGCAACGGCCATAGTCCGGAAAACGCCCCTGTCATACTTATCCCCTGTTTTTTTTCAATCCCACTTACCATACTGACAGAAAGCTAGTTATGGACCACCCCTACCTGCTTTAGGCACCCTGGCTGATTCTTAACAATTCATTCATAACAATTTTTTCCTAAAAATATACAAAATATATACCTTTGAAGATAGAAATAGAAACGCATCTAAATGAAGAACCTCAGTTCTGCCTTAAACGATAAGGTCTGCGACCAGGATCTCTGGTCTGCCTTTAAGCAGGGAGACCAAATGGCGTTTGCGAATATTTACGAAAGGCACTTTATCCCGCTTATCAGTTACGGGTTCAAAATAACCAATGACAAGCATGTAATTAAAGATTGCATCCAGGATCTTTTCGTCGAGTTGTGGGAAAAGAGAAGCAACCTCACTGATGTCAATTCCATCCGTTTTTATTTGCTGAAATCACTCCGCTACAAGATCGTCCGGAATCTGGGGGCACGAAGTGAAGACACTCTGGATCATATTCATTGTGAGATACACGAGGAGAATTTCGAACTGGCTATGCTGCAAGACGAATATAATTCGTTTAAGTCCAGGCAATTGCATGTTGCCATCAATGGTCTGCCGAAGCGTCAGCGCGAGGCAATACAACTCCGCTACTTCCATAACATGAGCAACGAAGAAGTGGCGCATATCATGGGCATCAACTACCAATCTGCCTGTAAGTTCATTTATACAGCACTCAAATCGCTCCGCGACATGATGCACCTTTCCAGCTTTCTACCGCTGTTGATTTCGTTTTTTTGAAAAAAAGTTAAAAAAAATGGACTAAAAATAGTCGGTTTCTGCACTTGGTAATAAACCAAAGGTTTAGCCAATGTCCAAGGACTATTCAAAATACGAAATAGAAGATTTTGCTTTTGACGAATCTTTCCAAAAATGGGTACTCGGTGAAAATTCCGGACAACCTGGCTTTTGGGAAGCATATATTAGCGAAAATCCTCATCAGACAGACAAAATCCTGGCTGCCCGATTCCTTGTACAAGAGCTAAACTCTGACGAAAACGCGACAGAACTTTATACGGATTTGAAACAATCCATTTGGGGAGAAATTCAAAATAGAGTTGAGCCCAAAAAAGTAACGTTTTGGAACAGGCTATCCAGGTGGCAGATTGCAGCCTCCATCTTGTTAGCAAGTGTAGCCGTTATTGGTTTTTACAAGCTCTCGGCGACCTTAGGAGCCCGGGATACATTGCCAAAGGCTTTAGCTGCACAGGGTAAGGATCGCATCTTTGAGGAAGTCAACAGAACCGATAATGTATTGAAAATCTATCTGGAAGACGGAAGCAGGGTAAGCCTTGCCAAAAACAGCCGGTTGATCTACCCTAAAAAATTTGGCTCAAAAGAGCGCATTGTTCAGTTGAAAGGCGAGGCATTTTTTGAAGTCGCCAAGGACGCAAGCCATCCTTTCCTGATCTACGCAAATGAGACCGTCACAAAGGTACTTGGGACAAGTTTTCGGATACGGGCCTTTCACGCTGACCCATCTGTTGTTGTTTCCGTAACGACGGGCAAGGTATCCGTTTTTGCTCAGAAAGATCTGGATCAAAATGCAGCAACAGGTGGAGTAGTCCTTACGGCCAATCAACAAGCAGAATTCACAAGAAATCAGCAGCATTTCACCAAGACATTGGTGGATAAGCCCATCGTTTTGCCCGGTGAAAAGAACATTCAGTTCGATTTTAACGACACCCCGTTAAAGCAGGTTTTCGATTCTCTGCAAACCGCTTACGGCGTAGAGATTATTTACAATTTGGAATTGGTAGAAAACCGGACCCTCCGTGTAAATCTCGGCAACGAAAGCCTCTACGAAAAGTTGAACATCGTATGCAATACAATGGGAATGAGCTATCAAATTGTTGATGCGAAGATCATTATAGAAACGAACAGCAAACCCGATTCTTAAACCTTAACCCCAACGTAATATGATATAAAGTTGTAAGAAAAAAGTCAGCAATGTTGCAGCATTGCTGACTTCCAAAATCGCCTCCCTAAACCTCTTTGGCAAGAAGGGGGAGACATGTCTTGCCTATTCACATTTCCACGAACAATCAAAACGTATCAAAGGTATGCAAAAAGAACATTTACCTCTTAAAATCTTATTCGTCATGCTAAAATTCTCCGGCATACACATTATTCTGGTCCTTCTGACCTTAGGAATGAGCATGGCTAAGGATGGTCTGGCTCAGGATTTGTTAACCCGTCCTGTATCATTTGAGATTAGAAACCAGCACATCCGCACCACGCTGTCCCTAATTGAAAAATCGGCGAATGTAAAGTTTAGCTACGAACCTGCTATTATCCATAAAAATGAAAAGACTTCCCTGGTTGCTAATGGCGATCCGCTTGCCTTGGTGCTGGATAAGCTTCTCACTCCTTTAGGCCTGACCTACGCGGTCTCAGGAAAGTACATCATCCTGATGAAGAAAAATAAGACTCAGCAGGACGCATTGATCAATTCCATGGATAAAAGCAGCATTTCTCCCACTGAAACTAAAGTATCAGGAAAAGTGACGGACGAAAAAGGCGATGCACTACCCGGCGTCAGTATCCTGGTAAAGGGGACGGGAACAGGAACCATCACCGATGTGAACGGCATATACTCGATAGAACTGCCCAATACTACTGCAATACTGGTATTTTCATTTGTAGGATACGATAGCCAGGAAATAGAAACTGGATCCAACAAAGATCTTAACCTATCCTTAAAACCGTCATCAAGATCTTTTGAAGAAGTAGTTGTAGTGGGTTATGGTACGATGAAAAAGAGAGACATTCTGGGGTCAGTGGCAACGCTAAAATCGGACGATCTCCAAAAACTCAAACCTAACTCAATGGATGCGGCGTTGCAAGGTATGGCCTCAGGTGTCATGGTGACTTCAACGGGTGTTCCCGGAGCACCTGTACAGGTGAAAGTTCGTGGTATTAATTCCGTATCATCGAATACAGATCCTCTTTGGATTGTAGATGGGATACCTATTGTAACCGGTGCCATTGGGTCAGATTTCAACGGGTCTACCAACCAGAATATTCTTTCGATGATCAATCCGGCAGATATTGAATCCATGCAGGTACTCAAAGATGCGGCGGCCACTTCCATTTATGGTTCGCGTGGTTCCAATGGCGTCATTGTCGTTACCACCAAGAGTGGGAAAAAAGGAAAAAGTACGTTTGACGTAGATATTCGTGCAGGAGTAAGCAACTGGACGAAAACAGACATCGGGATCGCCTCGGGTAAGGAATTTGTGGAGATTATGGATCTCGTGCGAGGCAACAGTCGCTTATCTGGCTTGTATGAGCCTGTTCAGAGCCTGGGGCAGCTGGACACTTACCAGGCTTCCATGACAAGAGAACAAGCCATGAACACCAACACCAGATGGGCCGACGAAATCAGCCGGATGGGTAGCTTTTCCGACGTCCGGATATCCACGAGCAATGGTTCGGAAAAAACCAACTCCTATCTATCGCTGAATTACAGGAAAGACAATAGCAATCTCAAATTCGGAGATATGCAAACGCTTTCCGGCAATTTCAATATTAAACATAACCTGCTCAACAGCTTATCATTAGGATATAGAATGCTGGCATCTTACACGGATAATAACCGAATAAGCTCTGGTGACGGCAAGCAAGGTGCCGGAGGTTGGGGTCAAGTAAACTCCAATGCGCTTCCATGGTATAAAGTCTACGACGCAGACGGTGTCAATGGATATTGGAACCCACAATCAATGGTCAATCCGCTTGCCAGTATGGACCGCATACATTCTGAAAACAACCTGAAAGCATTGAACCTCCTGACAGGACTTACTGCCGATCTGAAGCTTCCGGTCAATGGCCTTGTCTTACACGGTGAACTGGGAATGAATTACATCAATAGCCAGGCAACGTCATGGATCAGTGAAAAAGTCCGCATACTGGGAAGCCGCGCTCAGGAAAGCAAAATAAACTCATCCACACTGAACTACAACACCTATTTAAATTACGACGCTTCTTTCCGAGATCACAATGTGAACGTGGTAGCTGGTGTGGAAGGCACACGGGCACGATCCCATTCTACAAATCTGACGGGCATTGGATTGGTTGGGACTTTTCATGAAATAGGTACGCCCACCACGCTCTCAGGTAGTAGTAGCCTGGGCAACGAAACTTATCTGATGGGGATTTTTGGAAGAGCTAATTACAATTTTAAGGAGAAATATTATGCGGGATTGAGTATGCGTCGCGACGGGATTTCGAAATTTATTAATGAAAACCGCTGGGCTACTTTCCTATCAGGGTCGTTGGGCTGGATTATCTCAGAAGAAAAGTTTTTCAACTTCGATGCAATTAATCTGTTGAAATTCAGGGGTAGCTATGGACAAACCGGGAATACAAACATCCCTACGGGAATCACGGGAGATATCTGGAGTAACCGTTCCGGCGACGGCACGCTGCAATTGACCAACTCTAAAATGCTTACCAACATAGGTAATCGGAATGTCAAATGGGAAACGACAAGCACCGTTGACTTTGGCATCGACTTTGGTCTGTTCCAAAATAGAATCAATGGCTCCGTAGCCTGGTACAACAAAAAAGTGGAAGATATGTTGCTTAAAGCGACGGTTCCGCTTTCCGCAGGCATACAACAAAGCAATTCGATCTGGCAGAATATCGGTGATATGAAAAGTTATGGATTAGAATTCGACATTGACGCCTTGCTGATCTCCAAAAAAGATTTCAAATGGAGAGTTGGCGGAAATTTCGCAACAAATCGGAATAAAGTATTAGCACTTACACCCGAATTGGACAATACTGGAAATGGCATATTTCCGTCAGAAACGGTGCGCGAAATCATCAAAACAGGATTGCCATTGGCCAACTGGTACATGGCTGATTATGCAGGCGTAGACGCCGAAAAGGGTATCCCTATGATTTATGAAATCGCAAAGCAGGAAGACGGCACCACGCGTCGCACGGGCAAAATAATACCAGCTACCACTACCAACCAGACTGCCAACAGGATGATTCTCGCCGGCAAAACTTCGATTCCGAAGATTACTGGTGGTTTTAACACGAATGTTACCTATAAAGGGTTTAACATGAATATGTTCTGGAATTTCGCAGCCGGTCATTACATCTACAACAGACTAAGACAAAGTCTGATGACACCCAATACCGGGTTGCTGACGCTTTCAGAAGAAATACTCACCGATACCTGGAAAAAGCCCGGAGATAATACCAAATATCCCATGACCACTTATGGCAACAGCTATTACTATAACAGCGACGGGAGTCCTTCCAATGTCCAGGTGCAGTATGGCAGCGAAAACATTACCCCCAACTCACTGTATCTGGAAAAGGGTGATTACCTGCGACTCAAAAACCTTCAATTTGGTTACAACATTCCTGTAAAGCTAACCGAGACCAGCCGCATAAAGGGGGTTTACGTCTATTTGAGTGGAACCAATTTGCTTACGTTCACAAAATTCTCCGGATATGATCCAGAGGTGAATATCATTGACGGCTCGTTAAGCAGCGTCGTGTTTGCTCTTGAAATGCCTCAGTCAAGGGTTTTCTCCGTTGGCGTAAGTGCTAAATTCTAACTATCAAAATATAGTAAATCATGAAAATATATAATAAGATTATCAAAACCTGCTGTATTTTTCTTACCACATTCTGGGTATCCTCCTGTAACAATTATTTTGAACTGGAAAGGCCTTTTCAGTTCCCATGGCAAAACGCGAAGGAGCTGGAACTGGGAGTTAGGGAAGGATATCTCCACCTGTCCAATGACCCTTGGTTCAACCCCATGGGATCGTTGTCAATGATTCAGTTTGGGCAATCGGACATTGTAAGGTTATTGCCAGAAGCCATTCAGGGAAACAATTATGCGACTCAATATTATAATCGCACCTACGCTACTGCGCCATCGGATAAGGAAGTGGCAGAGACTTTCAAATTCCTGTATTATATCATCACCAATAATAATGCCGCACTACAGTTGCTCAATGATGCGGAGAAAGAAGGAAGGGATCCTTTTGAAGGGATGGTAAATGCCGACCGCGAACTTGTCAAACGTTATAAAGGTGAATTGTATTTTATGCGCGGGGTAGCCTATTGGTATCTTGCAAGATTATATGCTCCTCCTTTCGATCCAAAAGGGACTAACGATACCCGTCATTTCGTTTTACGCACGGACTATGTCAAAACAGCAGAAGGATTGAAAGAACCTTATTTAGGGACGGTTGCAGAAGTCTGGAGTCTGATACAGAGCGATCTCGAAAAAGCAAAAGAATTATTGCCTGAAAGCTATGTTACAACCGAAACCCAACCGAAAGGAAGGGCCAACAAATTTGCCGCTTCCGGCATGTTGTCCAGGGTATATTTCATTACCGGGCAACACGCAAAAGCCAAAGCCGAATGTGATGTAGTACTGAGCAGTTCCATGTACGATCTTTCCGAAGATCCAATTGTCGCGTTTAATCGTACAGGAGCGCCAAATGCCCGGGAAGTGATCTGGGAAACCGCTTACGTGAGCCCAAGTACCCGATTTGACCGCACACCGGGTATTTATGGAAAAAATCTTTATAACAACAATAACAGGGGAGGCGATTATTCCACCTACACAATGGGATACGCAGCCTTGAAAGAAATTGGATGGATGGCCGACGGGCTTAAGGGCAATTACGCTGAAAACCCCGAGGCAAAGAAGGACAAACGTTATACGCAATTGTATAAGCGTTATGAGGAATACGGAGCTGTTGGCGGTGATCCCAATGCAACTTGTAAGGTGGCACGGCCAGAAGTATGGGTCGAAAAATATTTCCGCTCATCCAGCGGTCGCCATTCCAACCGGCCTATGATTAGACTGGCTGAAATCTACCTCACCCGCGCCATTCTTCGCTTTAATGCCGGAGATACACAAGGGGCTGCACAGGACCTGAACGTGGTTAGGAAGCGCGCAGGATTGAGCGACATTACAGCGGCTCAGATTACCGCCAGCGATATTCACAATGAACGTACCAAAGAATTGGCCAGTGAGCATGGCGACCGCACGTATTACTTGTTAGGATTACGGTTGCCATTGGGAATAGGCGACAGAGATCCGGCTCGTTTTTCGCCAGTCGTGGCACCTTATTCCGCATACTACTGGTCTGTACCGCTCATTGAGCAGCAACAAAATCAATCCTACAAATAGCGGTAACCCGGGTTATAAATGAGCCCATAGTCCGAATTAAAATATTGCTGCAAAGGCAATTTTAGCCCTTGCTCGCAAGGCCACGGGCCGCGCAGGTTGTACCTACGCGGCCCGACGAGCTTCAAGGCAATTTAGCAAAATGCAATGTCATCCAAATTTCAATGAAACAACCGGTTTTAAGAACCTAATTCTTATCACAATGCAAAAGCCATTTATTACCATTGGTCTCATTCTTTTTACATTTTTTACTGCCAGCGCGCAGCAAAAGCCCGTATTGAAGTTCAATGCGCAGTCCCGGTTTAAAATTGTTCAGTTTACCGATACGCATATACAATATGATTCCTATCGGTCAGACAGTACACTGGCAGTGATGAAAGCGGTTATTGAAAGAGAAAAGCCCAATCTGGTGATCGTTACCGGCGATGTTGTCGGGTCAGACAACAGAAAGAAGGCCTGGCTGAAAGTGGCTCAGGTAATGATTGAAGCGAAGGTTCCATGGGCGGCGAGTCTGGGGAACCACGACGCTGAGTACGAAATTACGAAGGAAGAGACCATGAACACCATTGTTGGGTTGCCCTATAACCTCACAATAAGTGGACCGAAAGAGCTGGCAGGAAAAGGAAATTACGCATTGGCTATTCAATCATCAAAGTCCAAAAAAACCGCGGCCGTCTGTTATGTTTTAGATTCAGGAGAGAAGCCCCCAAAAACCTATGAGTGGATGGATGAAAGCCAGGTACAGTGGTACAGGAAACAAAGTGCTGCCTTTACCAAACAAAATAGCGGAACACCACTTCCGTCCCTGGCATTTTTCCATATACCCTTTCCTGAGTTCCATCAGGTTATAGGAAAAAGCACCACCATCGGCATGAATTTGGACGCAATGCCAGCCTCGGGTAGTGCTCGTTCAAACCTTTACACAGCCATGCAGGAATGTAAAGATGTAATGGGCGTATTTGTGGGGCACGAGCACAACAATAATTACATTGGCTGCTTAAATGATATTTGTCTTGCATTCGGTCAGGCCACCGGACGGCAGATTTATGGAGAACTTGGCTCAGGGGCCAGGGTTATTGAATTGTATGAAGGGCAACGGAAGTTCGACTCCTGGATTTTGAAGCTTTACGACAATAGCCGCGAACTGGATATATGGAAACCTGCCATCAGCAAAGAAAAGATGTTTTTTGTTTCCTATCCCGGCTCCTTCGCTTTAAAAAAGGCGAATAGCAATAAGATTACGATGACCACGGAAGCTACTTCCAGAGTAAGCATCCGTTTATCAGGAAGCGGCCCGGCAACGATCGACTGGGGAGATGGCTCCGGGAAGCAGGTAATCACACTCACCAGAGACGCTGGTGTAAAGATCAATCATAGCTATCCAATTGCTTCCTCACATACGATCTCGATCAACGGCGACAATATTACCAGTCTCGACTGTAAGCGAAGCAAATTGTCCTTTTTGGATGTTAGTAAAAATACCGAACTTACCTCGCTGGATTGTAGCGAAAATCGACTGACGCATCTGGATGTAGCTAACAATACTGCGTTGAAGGTGCTGTGGTGCAGTGGCAATCAATTAAATCATTTGGATGTCAGTAAAAATACGTTGTTATCGGAATTGTATTGCTACCGTAATTTATTGGCGAATCTGGATGTTACTCAAAATGTCGGGCTTACCTGGCTGAATTGCTATCAGAACCATTTGACAAGTTTGGATCTTAGTATGAACACATTACTGAGACGACTGGATTGCTACGAAAACCGGTTGAAGACTTTGGATGTCAGTAAAAATATCGCCCTACAATGGTCGGTTTGCTGTGATAATCAACTTACAACCGAGGGCATGAATGCCTTGTTTGCTACCTTACCTAAAAGTGTCAACGGAGCAAAAATATACGTAGCCGGCAACCCGGGTGAAAAAGATTGCGATCGAGGCATTGCCAAGAGCAAAAACTGGACCGTCGGTCTCAGGTATTAAAACAGGTTGATCTTGTGGGTAATCCGAAACAGGGCAAAGGACAAAATATCTTCGGGAAGGTTATGGAATTGAGATACTCACTTTAAAAACCTACACTACGAGCCCCACATAGATATAAAATCTAATTTAATTCAAATAACTTCAATTTGTATCTACAATTGTTCCCATCCGTGGTTTTTCTACTTAATTTTGTGACATTAAATAGAAATCAAACTAAACTGGTACATAATGGCTACGTCAACAGAAACGTACATTCCTTTTAAGGTTAAAGACATTTCGCTGGCCGAATGGGGTCGCAAAGAAATTACATTAGCAGAAGCAGAAATGCCAGGACTAATGGCTATCCGTGCCGAATACGGCCCGTCTCAGCCTCTGGCAGGAGCTCGCGTTGCAGGATGTCTGCACATGACCATCCAAACGGCCGTTTTGATCGAAACGCTTACTGCACTAGGTGCGGAAGTTACCTGGTCATCGTGTAATATTTTCTCAACGCAGGATCACGCAGCAGCAGCTATTGCAGCAGCAGGGATTCCGGTATATGCGTGGAAGGGCATGAATGAGGAAGAATTTAACTGGTGTATCGAGCAAACGCTTTTCTTCGGCGAAGATCGTAAACCTTTGAACATGATTCTTGATGACGGAGGTGACCTTACCAATATGGTTTTTGACGATTATCCTGAATTGATCGAAGGTATCAAAGGACTTTCGGAAGAAACTACTACCGGTGTTCTTCGTCTTTACGATCGCCTTAAAAATGGTACACTTCATTTACCTGCAATTAACGTAAATGACTCAGTTACCAAATCTAAATTTGACAACAAATACGGTTGCCGTGAATCACTTGTAGATTCAATCCGTCGTGCAACTGACCTGATGCTTGCAGGTAAAGTTGCCGTTGTGGCAGGTTACGGCGATGTTGGCAAAGGTTCTGCTGAGTCTCTTCGCGGAGCCGGATGTCGTGTATTGGTTACAGAAATCGATCCGATCTGTGCGCTTCAGGCAGCTATGGACGGTTTTGAAGTTGTAACCATGGACGAAGCCGCAACTCGTGCGAATATTTTCGTTACCGCAACAGGAAATTATAAGATTATCACGGATCGTCACTTCCTTGCCATGCGCGACAAAGCGGTTGTTTGTAACATCGGTCACTTCGATAATGAAATCGACATGGCTTGGTTGAACGGGACCTATGGTGACTCAAAATCTCAGATCAAACCACAGGTGGACATCTATTCTGTTGAAGGAAAAGACATTATCGTTCTTGCCGAAGGCCGTTTGGTAAACCTGGGCTGTGCAATGGGCCACCCCTCTTTTGTAATGTCATGCTCCTTCTCAAACCAGACACTGGCACAGATCGAACTTTGGACCAATACGGCTGCTTACGAGAAAAAGGTTTATGTACTTCCAAAAGCATTGGATGAAAAAGTTGCTGCTTTCCACCTTGCCCACGTTGGTGCGAAACTGGAAACACTCTCTGACGAACAGGCTGCTTACATCGGCGTTACAATCGAAGGTCCTTATAAGGCGGAAACTTACAGATATTAATCTGTCAAAGAATTTTCATTTTTAGAAGGTTCACTAATAAATAAGCTAAAAGCATTGCAGGAGTTCCTGCGATGCTTTTTTGTTTTTGCCTTCAACCCAATTCACAAACAAACCCGCCTCCACACGGTGCCTATACCGAAGTGGAAGCTTGTGGCAGAGCCCGATGGGGCTCCGATTTGGTAGGGTTATCTCCCGCTTTGGAAGGCAAGGGAAAGGCAATCCCGTTTTGGTCAAAGGCCTTCTTCAATGCCTTCATGGCTTCACTTTTGGATTTACCCGGACTGGTTTTCTGCTGATCAATCCAGAACAATATCTGAAATTCTATGCCTGTCTCTGCAAATCTGACGTAGCTGAACTCTACCGGTTTTGAACTTAAAAAACCAAGTTGCCCAATGGTCTGAAGCGAAAGCTGCTCCACCAGCTCCATATCCTCCTGATAGGCCACACCGCACTGCACAAGTACACGTCTTTCACCTGAATTGGTAAAGTTTACAATCGGTTTCTGAAAAATATCTTTACTGGGTATTTCCACCATTTGCCCGGCAAAATTATCAAGCTTTACCGAACGTAGGCCGATGGACTTCACTTTGCCCGTAAAACCATTTGTCTCAATGACATCCCCCACTTCTATCGGACGCTGTATGACAATGAACGCTCCCGATATAAAATTGGTCGTAAGATCCTGGAAAGCGAACCCCAGCGCCAGTGCCAGCACACCGGCCCCGGCAACCATCGAAGTCACCGTTTTATCCAACCCCAAAACCCCCAGAGCAAAAAACAGCCCAATCATAATAATCACAATGCGCGTTACGGCCGAAACAAGGCTCACCAGTCCTACATTGTGTGAAGCGCGTCCAAGGATACGGGCCATAACTCTACCACCATAAGACGCCAGATAGCGAAAAAGAACCAACAATAGGATAGCAACCAAAACATTAGGAATGAGCCTCACGCCTGCGTCGAACCACCTATCAATCTTGCCTGCAATCGGGTCAACCGTTTTTACTATCTGTCCGAATATCATATACTTATGAAAATAAATTTTGCGCCATTTCGCCTATACTCACCGAAGCAACATCTTCATAAAACGGCGAATCACGCAAATGTTGCACCTTTTCATCTGACTTTCAATCAAAGTGCGCAACAAACTCGCCTGAAGGCATACCGGACCAGGAGATATACAAATAAAAAGGAGACAAAACCGCGTGGCCTCATCTCCTTTCAAGCTCTTCCGCAGGTTTATCTACCGCAGATCAACCACCTCAACGCCCGGATATTGCTTCGCATTAAAGGTGAAAAAATTATCCGCCACAGCCACATCCGGCTGGAACTGATCCACCTTGTAGGTAACTTTTTGACCGTTCTTCTGAAATATTTTCCAGCTTTTAATCGACCTGTCCTTCTTATTCACATGTATCTGCACCTTACCCACCTGACTGTTTTTGCTGGTTGAAGTAAGTTCCACAACCTCATACACCTGGCTACCTTCTTTTTGTTCCTGAAGAAACGCATATTTAAAACCCTTTTTATAGGCCGAATATATCTTGGTAGGGTCCAGATCGCCGGTTGCCGTCGGATCGAAGTCCTGTAGGTTCACCTCATTGGTTTCTTTGATGTAAGTGGCCATCAATTTGCCGTCATTGAAAATTTCCTGACCGGCCATCTTCAGGCGAAATTTTGTTCCTTTCACCGTAGCATCACCTTTCAGTGCCTTTCCTCCATCCGGGGTGTAGGTAAAAATCGCCTTAAAGGATTTTATCTTTTGGTATTTGTTGCTCATTGCTTCCAGTATTTCGGTAGACTTCTTATCGCCTTGTGCGAAAAGCGAACCCGATATACACGTAAAGAGGAAACTGATAATCAATAATTTAAACTTATTCATATTCATAGGTTTTTAGTCAAAATGGTAAAAAGGTATGCCCCGATCAATTGTGGCAAAAATTAGACCATCATTAAAGACACAGGTTTAATAATACAAAAAAATGAAGCTAAATTTTCTTAGTTATACGGCAGGCTTCGTTAATTGATGCCCATGCTTCTGAGGTGATCTTCCAGCCCGCTCAAATCATGGAACATTACATCCCGGGCTTTGCTTCCTGTAAACGGTCCCACAACCCCTATCATTTCCAATTGGTCCATAATACGCCCCGCTCTGTTATACCCCAATTTCATTTTTCTTTGAATCAAGGAAGTACTGCCTTGCTGATGTGTCACGATCAGGCGGGCTGCCTCTGCCAGCAATTGGTCAAAATCCTCAGTATTGACTTCGCTCCTGGACTCACCGCCATCCTCACCTTCGTATTCCGGCAATGCATACGCCTCGTCATAGCCACGTTGCGACCCAATGAAATCACAGACCTCTTCGATCTCACGCGTGTCGATAAATGGACACTGCAAACGTATCACCTCCGAATTAATGGAAAGCAGCATATCCCCCTGCCCAACGAGCTGTTCTGCACCACCCATATCAAGAATGGTACGTGAGTCGATACTGGATGTTACCCGAAACGACAAACGAGCCGGGAAATTGGCTTTGATCAGACCGGTAATAACTTTTACAGATGGCCGCTGGGTAGCTACAACCAGGTGGATTCCCACCGCACGTGCCAGCTGAGCCAGCCTGGCAATAGGGGTTTCCACTTCCTTACCAGCAGTCATCATCAAATCTGCCAGCTCGTCTATTACCAGAACAATATAAGGCAAAAACCGATGCCCCTTCTCCGGACTCAGACGACGCTGTGCAAACTTCGCGTTGTATTCTTTGAGATTCCGGACCGCTGCTTCCTTCAAAAGGTCATACCGCGAGTCCATTTCGATACACAACGAATTCAGGGTGAAAATTACCTTTTTCGTGTCTGTTATAATAGCCTCGTCTGCATTGGGCAACTTGGCAAGAAAATGACGTTCTAACTTATTGAAAAGCGTCAGTTCCACCTTTTTTGGATCCACAAGGACAAATTTCAGTTCAGCGGGATGCTTTTTGTAAATAAGCGATGCCAGGATTACATTTAACCCAACAGATTTACCCTGCCCTGTGGCTCCTGCCATCAGCAAATGGGGCATTTTGGCGAGATCCGCTATATGGATATCGTTGGAAATCGTTTTGCCAAGGATCACAGGTAAATCATACGTTGATTTCTGAAATCGTTCGTTGGATAAAACCGAACGCATGAAAACTGTTTCCCTGTTTTTGTTCGGCACTTCTATCCCAATTGTGCCACGGCCAGGCATCGGGGCAATGATCCGGATACCCAGTGCGGCTAAACTAAGTGCTATATCGCCTTCCAGATTTTTGATTTTGGAAATACGTACGCCTGCCTCAGGAATAATTTCATACAAGGTTACCGTCGGACCGATCGTTGCCTTTATCTTTGAAATATTAATACCATAGCTTCCCAGGGTATCTACGATCCGGATTTTATTACTTTCCAGTTCTTCCTGACTTACTTTTTCATGTTGATTCTCCAACACTTCACTGAGCAATCCAAGATTAGGAAACTGATAGGAAGGCAGATCCAGAGTATGGTCGTATTGCCCAAACTCTCTCAAAATCGAAGCGTTGACATCTTCATCTTCTATAACTTCCTCGAGTATCGGCGCCTGGTAAGTGTCCTCAACTTCAAGCGTAAGGTCGGCTACCACCACAGGTGTGACAGGTGTAGTTACCACCGGTTTCACCACCTGGATCGGCGGAACAACCCACGATTTCTCTTCCTCCATTTGTATCATGATTCCCGCCTTTTCATCCTCCTCCTCTATCTCCGGCAAGACGTCGTCATCGTAGGTATCATTCACCACCGAAACGTATTCGCGCTCTTTCACCTTTACCGGTTCGGTTTCTGGAGTAGCTTCCTCAGCTTCCAGGATACTATCCTCTCCTTTTGACGGGTTAGCCTGCCAGCTATCCAACACCGTTTTGGCATCATAGAAATAAACTGCAAAGACAAACAAGGCAAACAGTATTGGAATAATACTGCCCCATTTCAACAAATCAAAAAGCCATACATTGAGCGTGTATCCAATTCCACCTGCCACAAAACTTCTAGTGTTTTCGGTATTGCTCATGAGAATGATGTAACCCATCAGCAAACTGATCCACATGGTGAAGAAAATAACCTGTTTGGTAGTACTGCTCAAATTCACCGGCTCCCTTCGGAAAGCTATTTTCAAGCCACCCAGAAAAGAAATGATGGGAAGCAAAATAGCACCAAGGCCAAACCACCGATAAACAAATACGTGTGAAAGGATAGCACCCAGAAAGCCCAGGAGGTTGTGCGTTTGTTTCCCCGCATCCCTTATAGACTGCCGACCGAGGCTGTCCACAACACTCTGATCCGTGATACCCGTGAAAATATAAGATAAAAATGAAACCTCGAGTATAACCGAAAGGACAATGAAAAATATCCCCCAGGCAAGGGTACCATTGGGGCTTAGAAAAATGCCTTCCCAGTCTAATGAAAAACGAAATGCTTTGCCAGGTTTCTCATCGGCTTTTTGACGGAGCGTATTTCCCCGAAGTTTATTAACTGACATCTATTTCAATAATAATGTGTTGATAAATGTGTGAAGCGTTCCTGTAAACTCAAACTATTAACTTTTCACGAGAGCCTTACAAATTTGGCTGGCAAGCCCAGGACCTTCATATATAAACCCTGTGTAAAGCTGAACCAATGCAGCGCCTGCACTGCGTTTATCCATCGCATCTTTGGGCGATCCGATTCCACCTACGCCTATTACCGGAAACGCGTTGCCGGATTTCTCGCAAATGTAACGAATAACTTCGGTCGCACGATGCGTAAGAGGTGCTCCGCTTAGGCCACCAGCACCCATTTTCTCAATTTCCGATGACGAGGTGAGCAGGTTATCCCGGCTGATTGTCGTGTTGGTTGCGATAACCCCTGCAATGTGTGTTTCCTTGACAATATCCACAATATCATCCAACTGACTTGTTGTAAGATCGGGAGCAATCTTCAAAAAGATTGGCTTAGGTGAAGGTCTGTCTGCATTCCTCTTTTGAAGTTCCTTGAGAATTTCTGTAAGTGGTCCCTTTTCCTGTAAATCCCGCAAGCCGGGCGTGTTGGGAGAGCTCACGTTTACAACAAAATAATCCACCACGTCAAACAAGTCACGAAAACAATGCAAATAATCATTCAGTGCCTGATCATTTGGCGTGTCTTTGTTTTTACCAATATTGCCTCCAATCAGTATCGTCGATTTACGCTGACGAAGCTTGGCGGCTGCCACGGCCGATCCCTTGTTATTAAACCCCATGCGGTTGATAAGTGCTTTATCGCTCTTTAACCTGAACAAACGGGGTTTTTCGTTACCCGGCTGTGGTCGTGGTGTAACCGTGCCAATTTCTATAAAACCAAAGCCCAGTGCTTCCAGCTGATCAACCATTTCGGCATTTTTGTCAAACCCAGCTGCCAACCCCACCGGGTTGCGGAACCTCAAACCAGCCACTTCCTGTACCAGATCCGGATGCTCATAAGTATACAAAGCCCGCATCAAAGCCGGAAATCCGGGAATTTTAAAAGCAAAATGAAGCACTTCGCACACGAAGTAATGAACGCGCTCAGCATCAAAAAGAAAAAGTACCGGAGAGATCAGAATTTTATACATCCTGCAAAAATAGCAGGTTTTGGAGGATGGGAAGGGAGAGATTTAATATATTTCTTAAAATAGTATTTGTTGGCTCAGGACTAGTTCAAATTGATCCTATTGTTCCCTACCTCCGCAGTTTACCCGGATACCTGTAAATTTAGTAGGAAAGGCATCCCAACTGCGGAATGCCTTTCCTACTAAATAATAAGTAAATTTACCCTAATCGCTGCTGCTATGGCTCTTTCCCGACAAGGTATCTACTTCACATTCTTTTTAACCGGCCACACATATTCGAATTGGTCATTGATCGGAGCACCGAAATAATTTACACCAAGATAATCCAGGCGTTTTTTGTGAACCTCGAGACGTTTGCTAAAGTCTTCATAGTTCTTATTTTCCTTTGTGGACCATCCAATTTCGGCCACCGCAATGCCACGGGGGAAGAGCATATACTCTGCATAAGCGGGTGTTTTGACATACTCCGTCCAAAGATTTCCCTGCACACCCAGAATATGCCTGGACTGTTCAGGAGACAGCACTTCGGGGGTGGGCTCAAAAGAATACGTTTTTGAAATTTCCAGATGACCGCCAATGCTCACCGGCTGTTTCACCGTTTTGGGATCTGCCTGATAATAATCGAGATAAACATGGGTTGTAGGTGTCATGATCACATCGTGGTTCTCTTTAGCCGCAGTGATGCCGCCCTCAGTACCTCTCCAGCTCATTACCGTAGCATTCGGAGACAGCCCACCTTCCAGTATTTCATCCCAGCCGATGATCCTCCTTCCCTTCGAGGTGACAAATTTGTCAATTCGTTTGATCACATAACTTTGCAATCCGTGCGCGTCTTTCAGATTTTCCTTTTTTATCAGATCCTGGGCAAACCGGCTTTCCTCCCATTGGGTTTTAGGGCATTCGTCGCCACCAATGTGAATATATTTGCTCGGAAAGAGGTCTATCACTTCTGTAAGCACATCCTCCAGGAATTTAAGCGTTTCCTCCCGGGGCATAAACACGTCATCATAAACACCCCATTTTGTACCCACCTTATAAATGCGGTCCGGGTTATTCCCCAGGTTAGGATAGGACGCTAGTGCAGCCAGGGCATGCCCGGGAAGTTCAATTTCCGGAATCACGTTTACATATCTATCCGCTGCATATTTCAGTACGTCTCTAATTTCATCCTGGGTGTAAAAGCCACCATAAGGAGTGCCATCGTATTTGTTATCGGTATAATGCCCTTTCATTGTTTCATGCCGGATCGAACCAATCTGGGTCAGTAAAGGGTATTTCTTAATCTCAATCCGCCACCCCTGGTCGTCTGTCAGGTGCCAGTGAAATTGATTCTGCTTGTGCATCGCTAACAAATCAATAAACTTCTTAATAAACTCTACGGGCATATAATGACGGCCTACATCCAGCATCAACCCGCGATATCCGTAGCGCGGAACGTCTTTCACTGTAACAAAAGGAACGGTCCATTTCACGCCACTGACAGCCTTTGCACTGTACACCTCAGCAGGCAGCAGTTGCAAGAGTGTTTGCATACCATAGAATGCCCCCTTGGCGGTCTGCGCCCGAATCACCACGCCTTTTTTATTTGCCATCAAATGATACCCTTCTTCACCAAGCATGGCATCCTTAGATACCTCAAATGAGATATTCCCTTTACCAACAACCGTCTTTATCTTATTACCCGTGGCCATTGTCAGGCGGGATGACAGCATTTCTGCTACTTTTCCCCACTGGTTATCCACAGGGGCCGAGATAGTGGTTTTAACACCTAGTGTAAACTCACCAGGAGCTGTCTGTAACTGACTTGGCTTGGGAATAATTTCGGGTTGAGCGTTCACCAGGTTTCCCCAAAGGAAAATCAGCAGAATAAAAATCGACTGTTTCATCATTCGATAAAGTTATTTATTAAAAATATTTAAAAACTATGCAAGTTAAAATCTTATTCACGCAAACTGGCAATGATCTTTCTTTTTTTATAATTTTACGTACCACATTATGCTCTTTGTGCGTTAACTAGTTTTGCTTCGGCCTTACGGATATTACTTCGTATTTCCGTAGTTACTTTTAAAAACGGGGGGTGCTGTGACTCTCCCACTTTACTCAGCCTAAATCCAGATCTTTAAAATCTCCCAATTGTGATCAAAACAAATACGCAGCGCGTTATCTTTTACTTCCTTTTTCTGGCAATTTCCAATTATGCTTACAGTTCTGCTATCCACAGCTTACCTATGCTTCCTGATGGAGGCAAAATGATCGGCAAGGTGGTGGAGGCTCCTGGAAATACGCCGGTAAGTTTTGCTACCATTGCCGTCATGCTTAGTGCCGATTCATCTGTAATCGATGGCGTCACCGCTGATGAAAACGGAGTCTTCTCGTTTTCTAATGTAAAATCCGGCAAGTATATACTTCGGATAACCAATATGGGGTACGACACCCGTTATGTAAACAATGTCAATATTGCACCCGAATCCAACATGACCGACCTTGGCCTCATTACCATGTACGCAGCTGCCCAAAAGCTGAATGAGGTGGTGATCGTCGGTGAAAAAAGCATGATCGTGGATGACATCGACAAGAAAATGATCACCATCGGGAAGGACCTTCTTGCCAGCAGCAATAACGTAAGCGACTTACTTGAAAAATTACCTGCCGTGTCGCTGGACGAAAATGGTAATCCTCAGGTACGCGGAAAAGGCAACGTAGTGGTATTGATAGACGGGAAGCCTTCCACCTTGTATGGGAGCGACCTGCCGACGATACTCCAGTCATTCCCGGCCGAACTCATAGACCGGATCGATGTAATGACCACTCCTTCTGCCAAATATGAAGGAGAGGGAGCCTCCGGGGTCATTGACATCATCACGAAAAAGGTAAAAATACGTGGAACAAATGGAGGTGGCCGACTGAGTTATGGCAACAGAGGAAACCACAATGTATCGGGCTACATCAACCACCGTACGGGAAAAATTGGCCTCAACTCCTCGGTCAGCGGCCAGTCGAATAATACATTCTGGAAGCGAATGCTCAGCCGCGACAACTTTTTGGGCGAGGAAACTTCCCACTTAAATCAAATGGGAAGAGGTAGCAACAAAAATAAGAACCTGTTTGGCCGGGTTGGATTGAACTACGAGCTGAATGAAAAAAACAGCGTCGAACTGGGCGTAAATTATTCACTGAATCAGAATAACAACCTCAGCAGCATTGCCAACGAGACGAGCCTGTCGTCCGGAATCATAACGGAACAGTTTGTCCGTAATGTAAAATCCGAAGGAGATGGCAACAATATTAGTATGAACCTTGATTATCGTAAAAAATTCAAGAAAAAGGATCACTTATTGGCTTTTACGGCAAATTACTCACTGGGTGGATCAGATGGAAACTCACTGTACGACCAGCTAAGTGATGCAGAAACACTGGAACAGCACCAACAAAATTTCAGGAACAACAACAATAACTCCTTGTTTCTGAATTCAGATTACACTTGGCCACTTGCCAAAAAATCGACACTGGAAATGGGTGTCCGATCAAGGATAAGTCAGAGTGAAAATACGAATGCGTTCTACAATATCGACAATGAGGGCAGCAATCCGGTATTTGACCCGAATGTGAGCAATATTTTTGGTTACAAAAACTTCATTTATACCGGTTATATGACCTTTTCGCAAAAGACCGATGACTGGGGTTTGCGTGCCGGACTCCGACTCACGGATGCTGAACAAACCGTAAATCAGATAAGTAGCGACCGTTCATTTTCGGTACATTTCCTTACCCTTGTACCCTCTTTGGCAGTGACCCGTAAAATTGATGATGCTTCTCAGGTCAAAATAAATTACAGCCGCAGGGTTCAACGCCCTGAAGCGAGCTGGCTAAATCCATTTACAGACATTTCAGATCCACGAAATATACAGACAGGCAATCCGGAACTCCGACCAGAATTTGTTCACAAAGCCGAGATGGGCTACTCCAAATATGAAGAAACGGGTGGATGGGGCCCCTCACTCTTTATGGATTATTCGAATAATGCAATTACCAGGCTCCGTACAGTAGACGAAGAAGGTGTATCGCTGACCAAATATGACAACGTCGGCCGTGAGATGTCCTATGGTTTTGAAACTGACTTCTCTCAGAAGTTTGGTGAATTGATAAAAGTGAATGCAAGCGGGAGGGTTTATCGCAGCGAAGTAGTATCCGAGATGGCTCAGATCGACAACCGGACCTGGAGCTATTCCGGAAATCTGAACGCGTTTTTAACACTTCCAATGGACTTTCGGGCTTCTGCTTACGTTAATTATGAAGGCCCCAGAGCCATTGCTCAAGGCACACGCGAGGGAGTATTTGTCGCCAATATGGGTATTCGTAAAGACCTGTTGGAAAAAAAAGCAACACTTTCATTTAATATCCAGGATGTTTTCCTTTCGAGATCCTATAAAAGTCAGTTAAGTACGGCTACCTACGCACAGATTTCTTCATGGCAGCAAACGAACCGCCGGGTTAATTTAACCTTCCAATATCGGTTTGGAAAAATATCTGCGAATGGCAACGATGCCTGAAACCTGTCTAAAAATCTGCAATTAAGCAGCTTGAAAGGAATATGAGTGCACGCTCATGTTCCTTTTTTGATTTTGCGACAATGGTGTCTGCACGGAAAAAGAAAGAGAAGTGCAACACGTAAGCACCACTGGAACAGTTTTTGCTCGTCAATATACGTTAGCTTTGGAAAATATATCAGCAGAACAAATTAGTTATCTTAGTCAGATGAATTAAAAATCTGCAGAAGCAACCAATATTAAACCTGTTGAAATAACTTTGGTCAAACGTTTGATCAAACTGATTATTTATAATCCAACAAAACGCTAAAAACTATTCTAATGAAAAAGATTCTTTCGACCACCATGGCGCTGCTTATCGTCTCTACACTGGGTTTTGCGCAAAGAATTCCCGCCGATTCGATATTTGCAAATTATTACGCTGCAACTGGCGGGAAAGCCCTGTGGAATGAAATTAAGACTTTCAATGTAAAAAGAAGTTATTCTGCCGCATCAGCCACGCCCTACACGGCTGATATCTCCGTATCGGTTCCGGAGAAGTCTATATACAAATCGAAGAACATCATGAATCGTAGCTTTGTATACACAGTAAAAGGCAATGAGGGGTGGATAAAGGTGCCCATAGGCGGAAAAATGGATGTTAAGGACTTAAGTCAGGCAGAACAAACCAAAATGCGACTTGAGATTTACGATCTGCTGGTTCCTTTTATAGATTACCAAAACCGAGGACTCATCGCTACAACCGTGGGCACAGAAATGTTAAACGGCGTATCGGTAAACCAGGTAGAACTGCAAGGCCAGGGGGTCAAATATAACCTCTGGTTTGATGCTAAGAGCGGATTACTCCTTCGGCAAAAAGAAAGCCTGGCAGGTGTTATTACAACCACAGACTTTTCCAATTACATCAAATCAGCCTCTGGAATTATGTATCCCGCAAAGTTGGTTGAAATAAATACGGCCGACAGAAAGCCAGTTTCGATTACATCAACCGTAACGGTGAATGGTACCGTGGGTGCTGAGTTATTCAAAAGATGAAACATTAGAGCACTGATATTTCCTGGGTGGATGATGATTTCTGATCACCACCCAGGTTTTTTATAGGCTAACTATCTGTCTAACAACCACAACGACAGATGAATAGAAGGGAGAATGAAGAAAGCATTAAAGGTATTAGCTATTATTGTCCTCACGGTCTTGATCCTGTTGGGCGTTTTGATATGGGGATTACAGACACCCACCGGACAAAATCTGCTGACAGACCAGGTCAACTCTTATCTCCGTAAAAAGTTTCAGAACAAGGGGAGAATTGAGAAAATACGCTTTGATGTTCCCGACTGGGTAGTACTGGAAGGAATTTACTTTGCGGATCAGCATGGTGATACATTGTTAACCGCTAAACATTTGCGTGTTGATCTTGACATGTACAACCTGATTAAGGGAAAGGTTGGAATTAATAAAATTGAGATTGAAGGTGCCAATGCCCATATCAGCCGGACACTTCCTGATACTGTCTTCAATTTTCAATATATTATAGATGCTTTTGCCAGCAGTGAACCTGAAACGGTGGATACCACGTCCAAACCTATGGAAATGCGTCTGGACAAAATATTATTAAGAAATGTAAATTTATCCTATCGAGATGCCGTCATTGGCACCGATGCAGAAGCAAATATTGATTCGGCGGAGGTGTTGTTCGACAAATTCAACCCCACCCGATCTCAATACCACCCTACGAAAATAACATTATCCAATAGCGGAGCAAAGCTCAGGATGTATGCTGCTCTAAAACAAAGCACAGATTCCAACCCTTCGGATCCAGCCGATTCATTAGATTTGAAGCTTGGTGACGTCGACATCCGCAAATTCAGCTGGGAATTTCTTGACGAATCTTCGGGGCTCAAAAACGGCCTGACCGTCGGACTTCTTCAAGGGCACATCAACAATATTTTTCTCGAAAGCCAGCAGGCAGATGTTCAGAAGGTGTTGCTTGAGAATCTGAACGTCTATGCGGAGTTTGCAAAAAAAGAACAAAAGAAAGCACTCAGTGAGAAAACCAGCGCTGTGAAAGTTTCTCAAAGTGGCACCCCGGCAGATACCGATTCCACCTCCGACGTTTCTCCTGGCTGGCATGTTAAAGTGGCTGATCTCAAATTAGTCAACAATGACATTCGCTATGATGATTTCAATACACCTTCACAGAAGAAGGGGATGGATTTCGCTCACCTCAACGTGAAGGATCTCAATGTGGACTTACAGGATTTTGTTTTTTCTGATGACAATATCGCCGGAGCCCTGAAATCAGGTTCTTTTAAGGAAAAGAGTGGTTTCACAATTCAACAATTGAGGACAAATTTTGCCTATGGTGCCCGGCAGACCTATCTCAAAAATCTGTATCTCAAAACGTCAAATACCATCCTGCGTGACGAATTGATTCTGAAGTACGAAAACCTGGACCAGTTGACCAACGATATAGCGAAAGTGAATGTCAGGCTCAGACTCACCAACAGTCAGGTCTCATTTTCGGATATACTATTACTGGTGCCGGATCTTTCCAAAACGCCACCATTCAACAAGGAACCGAACGGATTGTTAAAGGGAAGCGGACTTGTCACAGGTACTATGAATAACCTACTGATTTCCAAGGCCAATTTCAGCGCACTCGACGGAACCATACTGGCCATGGATGGCAGGATACAGGGACTGCCGGATACTGACAAACTTTTTGTGGACCTTACAATTAATGAACTTTCATCAACCCGGAATGATTTAATGAAAGTTTTGCCGGACAGCACACTCCCCGCCTCAATAGAACTACCTGACCGCATCAAGATAACTGGCAAATTGCGCGGCGGCATGACGGATATGACCACCACCACTACCTTAAATACTTCGTTCGGTGTAGGTTCATTTTCAGGGACTTTGAAAAATATCACGGACAGTCTGCGGGCTCAATACAACGGAACATTGACTTTTCAGGAGTTTGATCTGGGAAAGCTTATGAAGCAAGCACCCGCAGAGCTTGGGAAAATCACTCTCAGAACGGACGTGGAGGGAGTGGGTTACGCGCCCAACACCATGAAGGCTACCTTAAATGGCACCGTGGAAAGCGCAGATATAAAAGGATACGTATATAACAATCTGCGACTGTCGGGTGATGTGGACCACGGTTTAGCCAACCTTTCGGCCAAAATGGATGATGCCAACATCAGGGTGGATGTCCGTGGACAGGCCGACCTTTCCAAAACATATCCATCTGTGCAAGGCGAGGTGAATATCAATCACCTCAACCTCACAGCACTCCATCTTTATGATGACTCTTTACAGATCAAGGGGAACATTAAGGTGGATATGCAATCCACGCAGCCGGATAATCCGCTTGGATCTGTAAACATCACAGATCTGGTGCTAACTCACCATAAAAAGCCTGTGGCTGTTTCAAATATTTCGATGCAGCTTACCGACTCTTCCGGCAAACGTCAGGCGGTTGTAAATTCCCCTTTCCTAAAAGCCAGAATGGAAGGAGACTTCGTGTACACCGAATTGGCAGATGCGATCTTTACACAAGTTGGCAAACATTTTAAAGCACCTTCAATTACTTACAAAGAAGTAACCAAACCTGTAAATTTCAACTTGGATGCTACTTTGTTGAATCATCAGGTATTACAGATCTTCGCCCCCCAGTTGAGAGAAATGAAGCCGGTAAGACTTCATGCACAACTCGATAATCAAAAAGATTCGACTATTGTAGCATCTGTATTTGTACCGACGGTAAATTATGACAGCATACTCACGGAAAACGTAACCGTACAGTTTTATACCGTACCTGAAAAAGCAGCATTGAATGCGTCACTGGGCATGTTGAATACAGGTAGTTTCAGGATACAAAACGCATCCCTCAAAAGCAATATCGCTGACAATGATATCAAGTTCGATTTATTAGTGAAGGATTCGGTCAATGTGGATAGGCATGCCGTTAACGGTGACCTGGCAGTGAATGGAAGCAGATATAAACTTAGCCTGCGCGACAACCTCCTGCTCAATTATCAGGATTGGGAAACCGACACCAATGGATTTGTAGCATATGCGACCGACAGCGTGCTGGTTCGCAACATGGTAATCAAGAACAAGGCTCAATCACTCACTATCAACTCAACTATTGAGCAACCTAACAGTCCGTTGGATATTCAGATTAACGATCTGGCCATCGGTCCGATGATCGCCATTGCAACGCTGGATTCAACAACAGCTTCCGGAACACTTAATGGTAAAATTCTGCTCAAAAATTATATGTCTGCGCCAGTGTTTACCGGCGACCTTAAAATTGATAATCTCGCAGTAACTACCATTCCGGTGGGTGACTTGTCCGTCAAGGCATCCAACGAAAATGAAAATTTGATCAGCATCGAAACAGCTTTAAAGAGTGATCAGAATGATGTTGAAATGAATGGAACCTACAACGTTAAGGCCGAAAATGCGCTGAATTTCAATTTGGAAGTAAACAAGCTCAGCGCTTCAACGATTGAAGCTTTCAGCTTTGGTGAACTGAAAAGGGCAACGGGTAACCTTAGAGGAAAAGCTGCCATTTCCGGCTCTACAGATAGCCCCAAACTGAATGGGGAGATGAATTTTGATAGTTTCGCCTTTACGGTTAATCAGCTTGGTGCCAGATATTCACTGGATAAACAAAAAATCAGCCTCAACGGTCAGCGAATCAATTTCAATAATTTTATCATTGCCGATTCGCTCAATCAGCAAATGAAAATTAACGGAAATGTCAACATCGCTACGCTTCCCGATGTAGGGTACGACCTCACAATTGGCGCAAAGAATTTTACAGTCCTAAACTCCACCCAGAAGGAGAATGAGCTGTTTTACGGAAAGGCAAAAATTGACGCTAACGTAACGGTAAAAGGAAAGGGTAGCAGATCCATCGTGGACGGGAAAGTGAAAGTGGATCCGGGAAGCGACATCACAGTGGTCCTGTCCAATCAGGCCACAGAAGCCGGTGATGCCAGCAAAGGGGTAATCGAATTTGTGGATATGAGTGACTCTACCCAGGTGGCAAAAGTAGATTCCATCGAAGCCCAACAGATCATAATCGACTTTTTGTCCCAAATATCGCTCGACCTGGATGTGGATGACAAATCTCAATTTAAGGTTGTCATCGACGAATTGAATGGAGACAACATTAAATTGAGGGGGAATGCGCAGTTAAATGCTGGAGTTGCACCAAACGGCCAACTTTACCTGATTGGTGCTTATGATGTGACCCAGGGATCGTATGATCTGACCCTCCAGATTCTCAAAAGACAATTCCAGCTCAAAAAGGGCAGCACCCTGATCTGGACCGGAGACCCCATGAAGGCCGACTTAAATATTACGGCCTCCTATGAAGTGATGGTGGATCCAGGCTCTATCGATAACAATTATAAAGGTGATCGTAAAATTCCGATTGAGGTTCAGATTATTATTACGGGTAACCTGACTACACCGAATATAAAGTTCAATGTAACGCCGGGCGAGGAAGTTGGAGATAATATCAAAAAAGATATAACGGATCAGACCTTCTGGGCCGATATGCAGAATAATCCTTCTGAGATGAATAAGCAGGCATTTGCCTTGTTGATTACCAATAAATTTATCACCGAACAAACCTCCTCAGGTTTCAACATCGGATCCAGTGCCGAAGCTATTGCGCGCCAGAGTGTTAGTCAGTTACTTAGCGACCAGCTCAATAACCTAGCCTCCGATCTCGTAAAAGGAGTAAACCTGGATTTGGACCTAAACTCGACAACCGACCAGGCCGCAGGCGCCCGCACCGACCTCAACGTAGGGCTCAGCAAGGCGTTTCTGGGTGATAGACTGAAGATATCTGTCGGAAAGAATTTTGAATTGGAAAGTAAAAGTCAAACCCCGAGCTCTACCCAGGTCTTTGATAACATCGCACTTGATTACAATTTGAGCAAAGACGGCAGGTACCGATTCCGGGGATACAGGAAAAATCAGTACCAATCCATTCTTGAAGGTTTCATCGTCGAGACTGGTGTGAGTTTTATTATAACGGCGGATTATGATCTGTTCCGTGAAATCTTCCAAAAGCAGAGAAATGAAAATTAATGCAATATGTCTATTCTTGGTATGTGTTATGCTGGGCAGTTGTTCGGTTATAAGATATATTCCGGAAGGCCAGGGGTTATATGTAGGAAGTAAAGTCAACGTCGAAGCGGACTCCATTTCCAAGCCAAATATTTCCGGATTGGAGGCTAATCTGGAAGCCATTGTTAAGCCAGCCCCAAATAAGACTATTTTTGGATTTCCCTGGAAAGTCTGGTTCTATTACTGGATAGGCGAGCCCAAAGACGAAGGCGGGATCCGGAGTTGGTTTCGCAGAAAGCTCGGCGAACCGCCCGTCATAGCCACACAGCGTGTCGTTGACATCAATGCGGCCAACATGGCTGGCTACCTGGACAACCAGGGTTTCTACCGATCAACGGCAAAAGGGAAACTAAATGTAAGTGAGAAGCGAACTGCAACAGCCGAATACAATGCCTATGTGATGCCCAGATATGTTATTAACGAGGTAAATATCGTGGTTCCCGATAGTTCGGTGTTCAACCGAGATCTTGTACTGTCTAAAAAAGACACCTATCTCAAAAAAGGCGATCCCATCAGGCTTGAAGTGGTGACCGCCGAGAGGTCCCGGATCGAGCAGCAACTCAAGGGTAAAGGTTATTACTATTTCAACCCGGATTACCTTATTGTAAAAGTCGACTCAACCATTGGCAGACAAGACTCGACGCTGGTTCCTCAACAAGTAAATCTTTACCTTGAAGTAAAAAAGGAGACCGCGCAAACGGCCCTGAAGCAATATTACATCAACCGTATTTTTGTAAATACAGGAACAGCCGAAGATAGCGCTGCTGATAGTACTGTCAATGCGGGCGGAAGAATACGCCGTGGACTGACGATTAAAGATCCGGGAGAACTTTACAAACGCCGCATTTTTTATGACGCCATTGGATTCAGAAGAGGCAACCTTTATACCAACAAGGCTCAGGAAATATCAGTGACCCGACTGGTAAATTTGCAAAACTTTAAATTTGTAAAAAATGATTTTGAGTTAGTACCCCGGTCAGATTCAGCCCTTCTGAACGTGTATTATAATTTGGCCCCTCAGAAAAAAAAATCATTGCAGACCACACTCAGTGCAAGTACTAAATCCAATGGACTTGCCGGTTCCGAATTAAGAATAAACTGGAAGAATAGGAATTTTTTCCGAGGTGCCGAAATTCTTAACCTTTCTGGTTTTTATGGTTTCGACCTTCAGTTAGGTGGTAATAAGATTGATAATCCTAACCGGGTCGGGAATGAATTTATAAGATATGGTGCCACGGCTTCATTGTCTTTCCCGAGATTCATTATTCCGTTTGTAAGGATAAGGCCTGAAAGAAGTCAGATTTTACCCAAGACAATACTAGCCCTGAATTTCGAAAACAGGGTGCAACGAGACTTTTTCACCCTAAGGTCCATCCGGGCAGATTGGTCCTATGTATGGAGTAAAAATACGCAGTTGGAACATACTTTAACCCCGATAGCACTTAACTTTATCGAGCCCAGAAATGTAAACTCGGAACGATACGTAGCGATTCTCACTAGCCCGAATACAAACCCACTAGACAAGAAGCGTTATATCACTCAGGTCGAAACAAAGTTTATAATTGCCGGATCAAATTATACCGTTTCGTATAGACCCAATCCAAGACCTTTCAGTAAAAATCAATTTGTCTTGATGGGAGGCATCGACTACGGGGGCAATTTACTTAGTTTACTGGGCAAAAAGAACCCGGGCGACAGTGTAAAGGAATTCTTAAATATTCCAATTCTTCAATTTGCCAAATTTGACGGGGACGTACGTTACTTCAGAACGATCAACTCACGTATTAAATGGGCAAACCGCTTGCTGGGTGGCGTGGGCATACCTTTCGGCAATTCAAAAAAGATGCAACTTCCTCAATTTAAGCAATATTTTGCGGGTGGGAGTACCGGTATTCGTGCGTTCCGCGCCAGAGCATTGGGGCCTGGCGCCTACAATCCGGACACTACATCCATTGCGCTTTTTGGCTATAATGCGTTCGGTGATATCCGGCTTGAGGCTAGCTCGGAAGTTCGTGTAAAATTTACAGATATCATTAATGGTGCATTATTTGTAGATGCCGGTAATATCTGGACCTTTAGGGGTAATGCCGGGGAAGGTTTTGAGGACGAAACAATATTCAAAAAAACCTTTCTGAACCAGGTAGCAGTAGGTGGGGGGATTGGGCTAAGGCTGGATTTCTCGTTCCTTGTTTTTCGTCTGGACATCGCAACACCGTTCCGCAAGCCCTGGTATACGGTTACGCCGGTGGATCAGGACCCCAACGCACCCTTGGACCCCAGCGCTCCACTACAATACAAAAATCCCTGGGTATTTAATGAGATCAATTTCGGAAGTAAAACCTGGAGAAAGGAAAACCTGATCCTGAATATTGCTGTAGGGTTACCGTTTTAAGGTAGCTATCCATTTTTTATTTCCTGGCACAATTCAATTAATACGCCACTGGTGCTTTTGGGGTGAAGAAAACAGACCAGCTTGTTGTCGGCGCCTCGCTTGGGCTGTTCGTTCAAAAGGACGAATCCTTCCCCTTCAAGCCGCTTCATTTCTGCTGCTATATCGTCAACTTCAAACGCCATGTGGTGAATGCCCTCTCCTTTCCTATCAATAAATTTGGCAATGACGCTTTCGGAATTGGTCGCTTCCAGAAGTTCAATTTTTGTTCGGGCAATCTGAAAGAAGGACGTGGAGACGCACTCCGATTCAACAACTTCTCTTTTGTAAGGCTGTATATTGAGCAGTCTGGAATAGCGTATTTCCGCCTCCGCCAGATTTTTCACCGCAATCCCTATGTGCTCTACATTCTTTAGCATGTTTTTCCCTGGATATTAACAATCGGTTTCACAAGTTGTCAGACGTTGCAAGTGATGATTTGGCGTTAAATAGATACAATCCTTCCGTTTTTTGTCAACAACACCGCACTGCATCATGCGACTTTACCGTTCAAAGAAAGTCAATCCGTCGGCGACGCGGATTCGATTCATTTTCGGTTATCACCTCCCCCAACCATACTGAGATAGCTTTCATATCTGCTAAATGCAATACGACCGTTCTCCACGGCGTCTTTTACTGAGCAGCCTGGTTCGTTGATGTGCTTACAATTATTGAACCGGCATTTATTAAGCAGGTTTCTCATTTCCGGAAAATAATGGCTAATCTCCTCCGGCTTCATATCCGCCAGCCCGAGCTCCTTAATCCCGGGAGAATCAATAATGAAGGTTCCGGGGCCCAGTTCAAACATTTCTGCAAATGTGGTGGTATGTACGCCTTTATTGGCAAAAGAAGAGACTTCCTGTGTTTTAATATCCAGATCCGGCGCAATAGCGTTGACCAGCGTGGATTTGCCAACACCAGAATGGCCAGATAAAAGCGATACTTTACCTTCAAGCAATGCCACAAATGGAATAAGGCCTTCACTGTTAATCGCGGTGGTGGTTATACAAGTATAGCCCAACGACTCATATAACGACATCAATTCCGACTGAAACTCCTTCATTTCTTCATTGATGAGATCCTGTTTGTTAAAAACCAATACCCCCGGAATACGAAACGACTCTATTGCGACCAAAAACCGGTCGATAAAGCCAAGAGAAGTTCGGGGAAAAACAAGTGTGGCAATCAGTATTGCCTGATCCACGTTGGCTGCTAACAAATGGGCATGAGCCGTTTTGTGCACAGAGCTGCGGATGACATAATTGTCTCTTTGCAGAATCTCATGTATAATACCAAAATTCTGGTCGTTGTCTTCTATTTCAAACCTGACATAATCACCAACTGCTAAAGGATTGGTTACCTTCAATCCCAAAGACTTAAATTTCCCTTTTAGTCTGCACTGCCATATATGCGCGTCTTTGTCCCGAACCTCATACCAGGATCCCGTCGACCGCATTATCAAACCTTTTTCCAATACCATTTTTTTGCCTGGTCAAATTTTCCGAGCCTTGGAACGAATATAGCAGAACTTTGCCCGATTTGTCCCATTCATGCAAAAAAATGCTCCGTAACTGTCTGTTCTATCACGCCTGGGGTTATTTAATAATAAACTTCCTTCATTCATTGGTAACCGAAGGATATATTTTGGAGGTACCGTGCTTTCTTATGAATTGTTATTGCGTTAAACAATCGTCTGAGCATTAAAAATACGGCACATTTTAATTTTTTTTAAGAAAAGACAGTCTTTAAACTATTTTTATATAAATTAGCGGAAGGAGCAATATCTCCCTCTACAAGAATTATTTCGGGAACATGATTGATGATGAATTGCACACGGTTTTAGAGGAGCCTACCTCGGTTATTGATATTCGTAAGAATCGACTGAGAAGCAACCTGTTATTGTATCTGTATCAGTCGGGTGACACATCAATAAACAAAATGGCGCGCCTCTTTCACGCGAGCATTCCGTCAGCGACCGGCATCGTCAATGAACTGATACGTGAAGGGTGGATTATTGAAACCGGTACAGGGCCAGCACGTGCAGGTCGTCCGCCAGTTTTGTATGGTTTGAATGCAAAAAAATACCTTACGCTCATCATGGATGTGAATCGCCATGATACACAATTGGTTATTTTTGATCTCAACAACAACCTGGTCGTTAAACGAAAAATAGACATTCGACTGGACGATTCGTCCGATTTCCTTGAGGCACTATTCATAGAGACAGAGAAATTCCTGGAGTTTCATAAAATCAGCCGTTCCCAACTATGGGGCATTGGTGTGGCCATGCCTGGACTTATTGATACCCTTCGGGGCAACAACCTAACTTATCTGAACCTTACCCCTCCCGGGGTGCCCCTGGTGTCCCATTTGAAGCAACATTTTCAGCTTCCTGTATGCCTATTCAATGACACAAAGGCGACCACCATTGGCGAACACCGCTTCGGCCTGGCTGTCAACAAATCCCATGTTCTTACAATTAATATAGACTGGGGAGTAGGGTTGGGAATTATCCTCAATGGCGAGGTTTTCCATGGGGCATCGGGTTTTGCGGGGGAGCTGGGACACATTCAGGTAAAGCCTGACGGACTGCTTTGCCATTGTGGCAAAATAGGCTGCCTCGATACCATCACCTCTGCGCTCGCACTTATCCGGCGCGCCAAGGAAGGCATTGAAAGTGGGAAGGCCACCATACTTTCTCAGATTGTGAATAATAATCTGGAAATGCTTGACACCGCTCACATCATTGAGGCTGTTCACGCGGGAGACGAGTTTTCCATAGATTTGTTGAGCACGGTAGGTACGGAACTGGGTAAGGGTCTTGCGACAGCCGTGCATTTGTTCAATCCGGAAGTGATCATTATTGGAGGACTTCTTGCGGAAGCCGGGCCGTTTATTTCGAACCCAATCGAACAGGCCATCAATAAATACTGTCTATCTGATTTCAAAAATCAGCTATCCATTCATATTTCGAAATTGGGACCGAAGGCCAGGCTACTTGGTACCCAGGCCCACTTATTTGAGCATTTGATTACCAAGGAGTTTTAGTGGCGCGATAAGAGCAAACAAGTGGACGGCAAGTTATCGCCGAAGTAATCGACGAACCTCATTCATAACACTTGCCGTAGCACCCGTATGTGAGATCACATATGCCTGGCTGATTGCGCCCATTCTTTCGTTAAGTTGTGGATCTGTACTCAGGGCATTCAAAATCAATGATAATTCCGCGGCGTTACTGACCGTTTGAGCGCCCCCCTGAGCCACCAGGTCAATGGCCTCCTGAAACTTGTCGTACTTCTGATTTCCAAAAATGATTGGAAGCTTAAAAGTAGCGGCCTCCAGAATATTGTGCAGTCCGGATCCAAACGCGCCTCCAATGTAGGCCGAATTTCCATAGCGATATAGCGAAGAAAGCATCCCTACATTGTCAATGATTAAATATTGGAAAGTAGTATTTTGCTTGTGGCGAATGTACTCCGAGTATAAAATACATTCACCGGCTAACTCCCGAGACCATTTTTCCATTTGTTCTTTTCTGATCTCATGGGGGGCAAAGATGGCTTTTATGGGCGTCGTGAGCGCATTAAGCGCCGGAATGAGCACATCCATATCGGCCTGCCACACCGACCCCGCGACCAGGCAATAAGAATTTTCTGTAAATGAAATAATTTCAGGCAATTGCCGTACACTTGCTGCTATAGAACGCACCCGGTCGAAGCGGGTATCTCCGGCAATACTACACGACTTAATCCCAATCTTTCCAAGAAGATCCAGTGATTGCTGATTCTGAACCAGAATATGGCTGAAATAACCGAGCAGTTTTCTGTAAAAACCACCGTAGAATTTAAAAAATACCTGATCGGGACGAAAAATTGTTGAGAAGGAAATTACAATAGCGCCCTTCTCCCTCAGCGCACGCAAATAATTAAACCAAAATTCATATTTAATAAAAAATACAATTTCAGGATTGAGGATACTTACAAACTTGCTTGCATTGGCCTGGGTGTCCAGAGGTTGGTAGCAAATGTAATCAGCACCCTGGTAGTTGCTCCTGACGTCATATCCTGAGGGAGAAAAAAACGTGAGTACAATAAAATGCTGGGGATAAGCAACCCTGAATAATTCGATAACAGGCCTGCCCTGCTCAAATTCTCCAAGCGATGCGGCATGAAACCAAGCTACCGGACGCCCTTGAGAAAGATCGGCAAAAGAGTTTTCAAGATTTCGCAACAGTCCTTTTCGTCCTTTGACCCCACGCTTCATCTTAGCATTGAACAGCGATCCGATGCCCAATACAAACTTCAAAAGCAAGATTCCCACCTGGTATAAAAATGCAAAACCCATATTTTATATCTTAATAAAATTCTAAATATTCCGATTGGGCACAAGATATACCTGCGACATACCTCCTTACCTTAACCGCGGCAACTAATTTGGTTCCGGAAATCAACCAGAAGGGTATCACTTTAATCTATTCTAAACCTATCATTAAAAGATTCTTTGTACGTTAAAAGAACATAAAAGTACAAAAAACGGTTATGTGCATGTGGAGATAGAAATTTTTAATCCAAAAATTCGCTAACTTCACTTCTTGTTTAGTCCTGAATAGCTCGATCACTTAGAGACGTTTTTATCTGATATATGATTCGCATAAAATATTTACCAGTGCTCATGTTAATCGCCGTACTATCGACGAATACATATGCCCAGCGTCGCGCCAAAACGGAAGACAATGAAGAGCGTTATAAAAAATTCACTTCAATTGGTATTACAACCAATACAAACTCGGGAATTCTGGGCGGAGCGGTCCTTAGGCAATCCTCTGCACTTTCTTCCACATTTATGGGAAAAAACCAGTACCGGTATCTGGCTCTCGAAATTGTAAATGTAAAACATCCGAAAGAGCTTTCAGTCCAGGATTTTTCAACCGGAGCACGGCTTGTATACGGCAAACAGAATTACCTCTTCGTCCTGCGACCTGAATACGGACGCGAGCTCACCTTATTCAACAGGCATGAGGATGAGGGCATCTCCATAAGCGGAATTGTTGCGGCCGGGCCTTCTCTGGGACTCGAAAAACCTTATATGATACAATATCAGGATGGAAGGCGTACCGTTACAGCAGCCTATGACCCCGTAAAGCATGCAAGTACTGGTATCGTTGGCGCTGGCGGTTTTTTCCAAGGCTTCGGACTTACCAAAATTGTACCGGGTGTGCATATCAAGACCGCTCTCAGTTTCGAATTGAGTGCTTTCAGGGAGAATGTTACCGGTCTGGAAATTGGCTTCATTGCAGAAGCATTTACGCGTAAAATTGATATTATGGCATATGCCGACAATCGTAGTTTATACACATCGGGCTATATAACACTTTACTTCGGCAACAAAAAGAGGTGATGGTTTACTAACTCCCCGGTGATAGGCTCGATTTTAACTTCCGTTTGTTTATTTTCTGAGACTGGCCAGGTTTTTAAGCCGGCAAGAAGGAAAAACACTTTTAAACTATGATTGAATTACCCGTAATACCTTCCGAACGCAAACGAAAGCCTGACTGGCTTCGTGTAAAACTTCCGGCAGGACCTGAGTTCCGTAAAGTCCGCCAATTGGTTGATAATTACAAATTACATACCATATGCGAAAGCGGTAGCTGTCCTAATATGGGAGAGTGCTGGGGAGCGGGAACTGCCACATTTATGATCCTGGGCAATGTTTGCACACGGAGCTGTAGTTTTTGTGCCGTGGCTACCGGGAGACCAAACGAATATGATGAAGATGAACCCAGGCGTGTGGCAGAAGCGATCAAACTGATGCAGGTGAAACATGCGGTCATCACCTCTGTCAATCGGGACGAACTAAAAGACAGGGGCGCGGAGATCTGGTACCAAACCGTTCGCCAGGTAAAGGAAAACACTCCTGAAACGACAATAGAAACTTTAATTCCGGATGTAAAGAACAATTGGGATGCTTTGATACACATGATCGAAGCCGGCCAGGAGGTAGTTTCGCATAACATGGAAACCGTGGAACGACTATATCGCTCCGTACGTCCGCAGGCAAAATATGAACGTAGCCTGGAACAAATTAAAAGAACTAAAGCTTTCGGACAAAGAACCAAATCTGGTATCATGCTGGGATTAGGGGAAACCACCGATGAAGTTCATAAAGCTATGGATGACCTGGTAGCAAATGGTCTTGATATCCTAACCCTGGGACAATACTTACAGCCTACCAAAATGCACCACGAAGTAATTGAGTGGATCACACCAGAGCGTTTCGACAATTACCGTGAAGAGGGCATAAGGCGTGGCCTGAAATATGTGGAATCAGGGCCTTTGGTTCGTTCCAGCTACCACGCTGAGCGGCATGTGAATGTACCCATCTGATCGTCCATGACCGTTAATAATTCTCATTATGCCTCAATTCATGCCGATTGAGGCATTTTTATTTATAGCCCACCTGTTTATTCAATTAACCTGATTTTTTTAAGGTTCTAAAGTTTGTTTCACATATTAAAAAAGTTCAATTTTACGGCACAATTTACTGTTCAAATTGATTACCAAAGAAGTAAAATATTAAAATCCATCCAGCTTTATGCCGTACTTATTCACCTCGGAGTCTGTATCTGAAGGACACCCTGATAAGGTAGCCGACCAGATATCGGATGCCCTGATTGATAATTTTTTAGCCTGGGATACCGACTCCAAGGTTGCATGTGAAACCCTGGTAACGACTGGTCAGGTTGTGTTGGCAGGCGAAGTAAAAACCACCACTTATCTTGACGTACAGAAAATCACCCGAGAAGTTATCCGTAAGATTGGATACACCAAAAGTGAGTACATGTTTGAGGCAAATTCATGCGGGATTCTTTCTGCCATACATGATCAGAGTGCGGACATCAATCAGGGAGTGGATCGTGCTGTGGCAAGTGCAAGTTTCGAGGAAAAAGCCAACGCCCAGGGCGCTGGCGACCAGGGGATGATGTTCGGTTATGCCACGCGTGAAACTGAAAATTATATGCCTCTCGCACTGGATCTGGCTCACAAGATTCTTCAGGAAATGTCTGCCATCCGGAACAACGAATTGAGTCTGATCCCTTACCTTCGACCTGATGCAAAATCACAGGTTACAATAGAATACAGCGATGAGAATGTACCGTTGCGTATTGATACGATCGTAGTGTCCACACAGCACGATGATTTTGATGCTGAAGAAGCGATGCTTGCGAAGATTAAGGAAGATATCATTACCCTCGTAATTCCCCGCGTTAAAGCAAAATTGACACCGGAACTACAACAACTGTTCACTGACAGTATTACCTATCATATTAACCCAACCGGAAAGTTTGTGATCGGTGGACCTCATGGGGACACCGGACTTACGGGCCGCAAAATCATCGTAGATACTTATGGTGGCAAGGGCGCTCATGGTGGCGGTGCTTTCTCCGGAAAAGATCCTTCCAAAGTGGACCGTTCAGCTGCTTATGCCACTCGTCATATTGCTAAAAACATGGTGGCTTCTGGTCTTTGTGACGAAGTGCTGGTTCAGGTTTCTTACGCGATTGGTGTTGCCGAACCCTGCGGGCTGTACATCAATACTTACGGAACTTCGAAAGTTGTCGGAAATGATGGCGAAGTAGCTGCGAAAATCAGTGAAATCTTTGACATGCGTCCATACGCCATTGAGCAACGCCTGAAACTGAGAAACCCGATTTATTCTGAAACAGCGGCTTACGGACACATGGGCCGCAAGAATGAGGTTGTTAAGAAAACATTCCGGGGTGCTAATGGAGAAGAGAAAGAAGTAGAAGTGGAGCTCTTCACCTGGGAGAAACTTGATTTCGTTGACAAGATTAAAAGCGCTTTCGCTATTTAATACTTAAATCTTTTATGAAAAAACGGGGTCCTCATCCAGACGACCCCGTTTTTTATTTTCCCTATGCCAAACATTTCCCCATTTTCTTTGGCATAGGCGACAATTTATGGAGACAACTACTTTCAACAACCAAATAATGCGTAATTTTGACCAATATAAAACCCTACGGCACGTTATCCCTTTGCAATTAAATAATTCAGCTAACTGCACAGTTGCAACCCCAATATGCAATACCCAAAAATCAAATTTACCAATCCAGCCAAATCAAACTTTTTTCCAACCCTCAGGCAACGAGTAGATCAGCATTTTTCCTCCAATAATATATGCAAGTCCGGAGGCACCAAAATTATCTACAAGGCTATCTTCATGCTTAGCTTATACTTAATTCCTTATGCTCTGATCCTGACCGGCTATTTTTCCAACATGGTGATGCTGGGACTTGCAGTGGTGATGGGACTTGGCGTGGCTGGCGTAGGTATGTCGGTTATGCACGATGCGATTCACGGTTCTCTGGCGACCTCAAAGATTCTAAATAAGCTTTTCGGCGCATCCATTTATCTCCTGGGCGGGAACGCCTACAACTGGGAAGTTCAACATAACAGACTACATCACACCTACACCAACATTCATGAAGTAGACGAAGATATCACCGGAAAAGTACTTTTGCGGCTTTCCTATCAGGAAAAACAAAAGTATGTACACCGCTTTCAGCACATTTATGCTTTCTTTTTATACAGCCTGATGACCATATCCTTTTTATGGAAGGATTTCAAAGAGATCGCTTTGTTTAACAGAATGTCCGAATCGGGATTGACAAAACCGTTTCCAAGGAAAGAGCTTATTACACTGATTGTCACCAAACTGGCTTACGTGGTATTTATTTGTATAATTCCTTTGGCTTTCACCTCGCTTACCTTTGGCCAATGGTTTATAGGCTTCATGGCCATGCATTGCACCTCCGGTATCATTTTGAGTACGGTATTCCAAATGGCCCATGTAGTGGAAGGGGCTGACCAGCCAGAGCCGGACACCTCCGGTTGTATTGAAAACGCCTGGGCGGTGCACCAGCTGCAAACTACTTCCAATTTCGCCGGTAAAAGCCGTATACTATCCTGGTACATTGGCGGATTGGATTACCAGATCGAACATCACTTGTTCCCATCCATTTCCCATATCCATTACCATGACCTTTCACCCATTGTCCGGGACACTGCACGGGAATTTGGACTGAATTATAATGCAAAATCTGATTTTGTGCATGCCCTGGGGTCTCACATCCGAATGCTCAGAAACATGGGAACACAGGCCTTGGCTAAGACGCCAACCGCTTTACCAATTGAAGCATAAAACAACGATTATATCTTACATAAAAAAAGCCTGATAGCATTCCGAAAGGAAATTTATCAGGCTTTTTTTGTGGTTATGATTGATGCTCGGCTTCGTACAAACTTTCCCTCTCAATCTTCTCGATCATCTTCATCTTTTCATAATTCTTGGGGCGGGACAAGAATGTGTACATGGCCGGAATCACATAAAGCGTCAATACCAGTGAGAACAACAACCCTCCCATAATGACAATCCCCATGGACATACGGCTTCTCCCGGCCGAACCAAGTGCCATAGCAATAGGCAAGGCACCAAGAACCGTAGCGAGGCTGGTCATCAAAATGGGCCTGAAACGTAATGTGGCTGCCTCCAGCACTGCTTCCTTTATCCCCAAACCCGTCTCCCTGAGCTGATTGGCAAACTCCACAATGAGAATACCATTTTTGGTTACGAGTCCGATCAGCATGATCATGCCGATCTGACTGAAAATGTTCAGGGTCTGATTGAAATACCATAGCGAAAATACAGCACCACCAATCGCCAGGGGCACCGTGATCATAATAATCAACGGATCAATAAAACTCTCAAACTGTGCCGCGAGGATGAAATAGATAAGCACCAACGCCAGTAAAAATGAGAACATTGTATTGGAAGAACTTTCGGCATAATCACGGGACGATCCGCTAAGCGAGGTTTGGATAGACTCATCTTTCAATTTATCCCGGATACGATCCATCGCTGCTATTCCATCGCCTATTGTTTTTCCGGGAGCAAGTGCGGCCTGAACCGTGGCGCTCATATAGCGGTTGTAATGAAACAACTGAGGAGGACTACTCTCTTCTTCGGTTTTAACGATATTATCCAGCTGTACCGAAGTTCCCGATGCCGTTTTGACAAACATACTTTTGAGATCCAGAGGCTCATCCCGGTTGATACGGTCGTACTGCCCGATAACCTGATATTGGCGTCCGTTCATGGTAAAATACCCGAAACGTTGCCCGGCAAAGGCGAGCTGCATGGTCTGGGCTACATCCTGCACGGTCACGCCGAGCGACTTTGCCTTTTCCCGGTCTATTGATATCTGTAATTCGGGCTTACTGAATTTAAGGTTCACATCCGTTATGGCAAAGGTTGGGTCGCTGGATACTTCTTCCATAAACTGCGGAAGGTATGCTCTCAACTTTTCAAAATCGGGCGCTTGAATGACATACTGTACAGGCAATCCACCCCTTGAATCAACTGAGATCGTCTGCTGTTGCACAACAAACGACTTTGCGTCAGGCATTTGTTTTAACTTCTGATTGATATAGTCGGCAATTTCTTCCTGCGTTTCCTTCCGCTCCGACTTATCTACCAGCGCAATGCGTCCAGTGCCGGTATTTGCCGCACCCAACCCGGAATTACCCGGAGATGTTATGAGCATAAGGCCCTTTTTGCCGGGCATGGAGTCGGTTAGCATGTCACTAACCTGTTTCACATAACGATCCGTAAATTCAAATGACGAACCTTCCGGCGCGGTCATATTGATCCTGAACCAATTCCGGTCATCCAACGGCGCCAGTTCCGACTGCAGGTCCTTACCAAAAAACCAGATCATACCCACTGTCATGGCGATAAGTGGGAAAGCCACCCAGCGAATTTTTAGAAAACCGGCGAGTGCGCTTCCGTAATTATTGGTCAACCTTTCGTAAAACGGCTCCGTTTTTTCATAAAACCAGCTTTTTTTATGCGTCTTGCGAACCAGATAAGCATTCAGCATGGGTGTGAGCGTAAGGGAAACGAATGCAGAAATAAGTACTGCTGCCGATATTACTATTCCGAATTCTCTGAATAGTTTACCCACAAAACCCTGCATAAAAATAACCGGAAGGAACACAGAGGCCAGCGTGATGGAAGTAGAAAGAACTGCAAAAATAATTTCATTTGCCCCCTTAATGGCCGCCTCCACAGGCTTCATCCCCTGCTCAATCTTTTTGAATATATTCTCTGTGACTACAATACCATCATCGACGACCAGCCCCGTAGCCAGCACAATGGCCAGCAGGGTAAGGACATTGATTGAAAAGCCCATGACATACATCACAAAAAACGTCCCAATCAAAGAAACGGGAATATCAATCAACGGCCGGAAGGCAATAAGCCAGTCCCTGAAAAAGAGATAAATAATGATTACAACCAGCACGATAGCGATAAGCAATGTTTCTCCAACTTCCTCGATCGAACGTTTTACAAAAATCGTGTTGTCGATCAGCGTATCCAGTTTGTAATCTTTGGGCAGTTCTTTGATGATGTCCGCCATTCGCTTATTTACCTCCTCCGCAATATTGATGTAATTTGCTCCTGGCATGGGCGAAATAGCCAAACCGATCATCGGCACATTGTCAAGCCTCAGAACGGTCTCTTCATTTTCGGGGCCCAGGGTTGCATATCCAATGTCTTTCAGATGAATGGTTTGCGTCGTGGCATTTTTGACGATCATTTCATTGAAATCTTCTTCCGTTCGGAACCGCCCAATGGTTTTCACAATCAGTTCGGTATTATCTCCTGCAAGCTTACCGCTGGGCAATTCTACGTTTTCCTTATCGAGAGCTGTTTTTACATCTTGTGTGGTAATACCCAATGAGGCCATTTTCACAGGATCCATCCAAATCCGCATCGCATATCTTTTCTGCCCGAAAATGCGGATTTCGCTCACACCTTCAATAGTCTGAAGGCGTTGGGCAATGACATTTTCGGCATAGTCGCTTACCTCCAGATGTGAACGCGTATCACTTTTGAATGTCAACACGATGATGGGTTCCGAGTTTGCATCCGCCTTGGCTACCACCGGAGGGCCGTCAATATCCAGCGGCAAGGTCCTTGAAGCGGCTCCCACCTTGTCACGAACATCGTTCGCAGCCCGTTCCATATCCACACCGATATCAAATTCGACGGTGATCTGGCTCGTTCCCTGGCTACTCGTCGAATTGATCGATTTGATACCCTCAATACTATTCAGTTGTTTTTCGAGAGGCTCTGTAATCTGCGATTCGATGATATCCGCATTGGCACCAGCATAACTGGTGCGTATGGAAACCACAGGCGGATCAATAGAAGGAAACTCCCGCATGCCCAGAAATCGGTAACCCAGGAAACCAAAAAGAATGATGAGCAGGTTCATCACAATGGCCAGAACCGGTCGTTTAATGGAAAGTGTTGATATGCTCATTAATAAGTTTTTAAAGAAATTGAGGAGGCCAGAATTGACCTCTTTTGAAAAGTTCCTTCCAGCCGTATCAATTTACCTTGACGGAGATTCCCGACCTAAGTGCGATGATACCGGAGGTGATCAAGGAATCTCCGAGCTGAATGCCATCAATGATCTGAATTTTTTTATCGGTTCTCAGGCCAGTAACCACCATTTTTTCTTCGGCTTTTCCATTTTTCACTACATAAACCTTTTTACCCTTAAGTACCGGCACAATGGCTTCGGTGGGAATCATGATGGCATTGTCGGTGGCCGAAAGGCTCACTTCCACTTTAACGAACATGCCGGGGACAAATCTTCCTCCGGGGTTTTGAGCCATGGCCCGTATTTTCAGTGTCCTGAGTGCCTCATCTACCTTGGGTTCAACAGCAATCACTTTTGCCCAATGATCGGTTCCGTCACCGTCAAGGCTGAATCCAATCGAATTACCCGGGCGAATGCTGGAGGAATATTTTTCGGGGACAGTAAAATCTATTTTTACCGGATTGCTCTGCACAATCGTCACAACAGACGTTCCTGGAACGAGATAGGCCCCTTCACTAATATTTTTCAAACCGATTTTTCCGGTAAACGGCGCTCTGATCTCAGTCCTGGCGATCTGGGTCTCTATCACTTCTCTTTCTGCATCCAAAACCTGAATATTGGTGGTCGTGACATCGTAGTCTTCCAGATTGATCGCTTCCACGTTCAAGAGTTTTTTCTGGCGCGCCTCTATCTTTTTTGCAAGATCCTGATTGTAAATAACCTTTTGAAGCTGTGCTTTTAGCTCACGGTCATTGATCTTACCAATCAACTGCCCTTTTGTAACGGTAGCCCCCTCCTGAATATCAAGCTTGATCAGCCTCCCGGTTCCCTCCGATTTCAGATCAACTTCTTCATTCGGCATGATCGTGCCCGATGCAAAGATTTGGTTGTTGATGGTTTCTTTGGATATCACGTATACATTTACCGGAATGACCGCGGAGGCGGATGATTTACCCGACGACTTCCCTCCCTTTCCTTTATCAGGTTTTGCAAATAAAAAAATCTTTCCCAACACGAGGGCAACTATTATCACACCTACGACCAGTACTGTCCGCATAAAGCCTAAAAGTAAATTCTGTACTATTTGAAAACGTATCTATTATATTTCTTTAACTTAATATTTAAATATACGATATGTTGTACAAAGCGCCTAAAAGCAACTTATATACTATTTTGATTAGTTAAATTATTGTTAAAATGTCCGTTGCATAGGTTAAATATTCACCCAATTTTATATTCAAATCACTATCCCCAGACTCATCTCATTCTCAGACGAAGCTTAGGCAGGCTATCCTGTAAACGGTTTTTTAATTTCATAGTATAACGGCCGATTTTAATAATCATTGACCTAAAAGCAAACCAAAAAAATCACACACGCACGGCTTTTAATATATAAGTTTTTTATATAACATTACGTTGTAGATTTGCAACAGGATATTCATTCATCAGTCAAATTCATGAAATCAATTTCTTTCCTACCGGTCATTTGTATTTTCCTGACATTGTTCAATATGAGCGCATTTAGCCAAAGCACAGTTAAAACTTATGATGCACAATGGAATGTTATCGACGGACATATCAGTCAGGGACTGCCCAAATCGGCCCTGGAAGAAGTGAAGAAGCTTTATAAACTGGCAAAGAACGACCAGCAGGACGCACAGATCATCAAAGCATTGCTATACTCGATTGATCTCCAAAACGAGAACAGGGAAGACAACGAATTGCAATCGATCCGGGAGCTTGAAAAAGAAATTACCGAAAGCAAACAGCCCGCCAGATCCATTCTCACCAGCATTCTGGCCGAAGCTTATTACAATTATTACCAGCAACAACGTTGGGTATTGTTTCAGCGCACGCAAACTGCCGACTTCAAAAAGGATGATATCGCTACGTGGGGCATAAAAGATTTTCATCGTAAAATCAGTGAATTATATCTGTTTTCGATTCAGGAAGAAAAACTGCTGCAACAAACGAAACTTGAACCTTTCGACGCCATCATTACAAAAGGTAATACGCGTAAGCTTCGCCCTACCCTCTTCGATCTGCTTTCGTTCAGGGCACTGGGGTATTTTTCCTCCGATGAGCATAATATCCAGAAACCATCCTACGCATTTGAAATAAATACGGCCTCGGCCTTCGACCCGGCAGCCGACTTTATCCATCGCAAATTTGAGACAAAGGATACCTCTGCCCTTGAATACAAGGCTTTGCTCATTTACCAAAAACTCATCGCGTTTCATAGTGCCGACCAGCAGCCCGATGCCTTGATCGATGCCGATATTCACAGACTACAGTTTGTCAAAAGCAAATCGGTTCATCCGGATGCGGACCAATTGTATTATCAGGCGGTTTATCATTTGGCAGATCAATATGCTTCAACGCCTGCAGTGGCGCAAGCCTGGTATTTAATTGCGGAATGGCACGAACAAAAGGCCGGCCAGTATGACCCAAACGCAGATACAACCACCCGCTTCGAAAGACTCAAAGCAAAAGAGATTTGTGAAAAAATCATCAAAGAAAACCCGGATACAGAAGGGGGTGTCAATGCTGGCAACCTACGTAATACCATACAGAAACGGTCTCTTCAATTCTCTGTCGAAACGGTGAACATACCCGAACTACCATTCAGGGTTTTAGTGAACTATGCCAATATGACCCAATTACATTTGAGATTGATTAAAGCAACTGAAGGTATTAAGAAGGAGTTAAAAAATGTAATGGATAACAGTTTCAGGGCAAATGTTTTGGCTGCAACTCCTATCCGTACCTGGCAGCAGAGCCTTCCGGAAACGCGAGATTTTCAAAAACACAGCGCAGAGATTAAGGTCGATGGTTTACCCGTCGGTGAATATTTTCTGATAGCTTCAACCGGAGAAAATTTCAGGGATGCAAACGTGATTATCGGTGCACGGCTGTTTTATGTCTCAAATATCAGTTACTTAAATCCAGAAAATCATTTCTTCATCCTAAACCGTTCCACTGGCCAGCCACTCGCAGGAGCAAAAGTTCAAGTGTGGGATCAACGGTATGATTATAAAACATCTCGTTACATCAAAACAAAGGATACGCTGTATACGACAGACAAGAATGGCTATTTCAAAAAGGAAATCGATAAGACGGAAGTTTTTTCAAAAAATTATCTCCTGGAAATATCGCACAAAGGCGACAAGCTTTTCCAGGAGGATCCATTGTCTCAATACTATTACAAAAATGAGAACGACGGCAAACCGGAGGTCAAAATTTTCCTATTCTCCGACAGAAGCATTTACCGGCCTGGACAGACTGTTTTTTTCAAGGGTATCGCCACATACCAAAATCAGGTTTTAAACCGACCAGACCAAAAGATCAACTTGGTGCTAAAAAATGCAAACAGAGAAGATGTGAGCAAAATCGTCCTGTCGGCTAATGAATATGGCACATTTTCCGGCAAATTCCAGCTGCCTCAGGGTGTTCTCAATGGTGTGTTTACCCTCGTTGCTGATAACAAGAGCATGGTAACATTTCGCGTAGAAGAATACAAGAGACCTAAGTTCTATGTAGAATACGAACCCGTCAAAAAGCCATATAACGTCAATGACGAAATCCAGATTTCGGGAAATGCCGTGGCTTACGCGGGAAATGCCATAGACGGCGCTACTGTAAAGTATCGCGTTATAAGAACGCCCCGATTTATTTATCCCTGGTTTTACAAAGGCTGGTTTCCACAAACGGCACCGATGGAAATTACGCACGGCGAAACCGTCACCGACAAGGATGGCAAGTTCAAGGTCAAATTTATGGCCATTCCGGACCTTAAAATCAACAAAAAAACAGAGCCAATTTTCGACTTCGTGGTTTACGCGGACGTCACAGATGCCAATGGAGAAACGCGCAGTGGAGAAAAATCCGTTTCGGTGAGTTACAAATCCATCTTATTGAAACTTGATATTCCCAAGTCAATGCCTGCTGACAGCCTGAAGTCACTTGCCATACGCTCTGAGAACACCAATGGAGAGTTCGAGCCAGCCAGCGTTGTCATTAAAATCGCCATGCTAAAAGCGGAACAGCGGCTTATACGCCCACGTTATTGGGAAAGACCCGATCAGTTTGTGATGTCCAAAGAAGATTTCATCAAAAACTTCCCGAACGACGAATATGATAGTGAAACGGATTACAAAACCTGGGAAAAGGAATCTTTGGTTTTTGAAAAAAGTGGTGCTGTTAAGGCTGGTCAAAAATTTGAACTGAAAAATACTAAACCTTTCCTTCCAGGCTATTACGAAATAGAAATTACAACAAAAGACAAAAACGGCCAGGAAGTAAAACTGATCAGCTACGCAGAGCTAACCGACCAGTCTCCAAAGCTGACCCGTCCGCAATATTTATGGACAGAAGCGAGCAAACCAATTGAGCCCGGCGAAAAAACGGCGATTAAAATAGGCTCCTCCGCTGATAATCTTTTTGTGGTTAACGAAGTGACAAAAGGCAAGGCCGCAAAAATCTCAGAAACTTTTTCTTTTTTCCCTTTAAATCGGGAAAAGCAAATTCTTCAATATTCGGCAACAGAAGCCGACCGGGGTGGATACAGCGTCCGGTATATGTTTGTAAAGCACAACCGGGTATTCCGCCATGCCGAAGTCATAGAAGTTCCCTGGACTAACAAAGACCTTAAGATAGAGTATGCCACCTTTCGTGACAAAACGCTTCCGGGAAGTCGGGAAAAATGGAAGGTGAAAATCACCGGTTATAAGAAAGAAAAAGTCGCATCTGAGATGCTGGCGAGCATGTACGACGCTTCGCTGGATCAGTTTTATCCGCACAACTGGTCAAAACCAAACCTGTGGCCCGTATTCTATTCCAGAAATTATTGGAATGGAAACGTAAGTTTTGGTTATAAATATGCGGAGATGCGTTACGACGCGGCTGCACCCTACAAATCCTATAAAAAGCAATACGACGTATTGAAAGAAATTTCAATCCTTGCCGGAATAAGTAGAGCTTTAAATGGGCGAGTTGCAGGCCTGGCACCATCCAAAGGCTCCGTTGTCCAAGCTGCGCCAGACGAGGAAAAAAATGCTAGCGTTAGCGCAAAAAAGGCCAATGTCAATTACGAAATCAAAAAGGACGAAGAAGTACCTGAAGAAACTCAATTTGAGTCGACCAAGGATTCTAAACCCCAAATACGCACCAACTTCAACGAAACCGCCTTCTTCATACCCGATCTTCACACAAATGAAAACGGAGAAATCGAATTTTCGTTTACCATGCCGGAAGCGCTGACCCGCTGGAAATTCCAGGCACTGGCGCATACAAAAGAGCTGGCCTTCGGTTACAGCACCAAAGAAATTGTAACCCAAAAAGATCTGATGGTTCAGCCCAGTGCGCCGCGTTTCTTACGGGAAGGCGATCAGATCGATTTCAGTGCCAAAATCGCCAACCTGACGGATAGGGATTTGAATGGAAATGTAACGTTTCAGCTATTTGATACCGAGACGAATAAACCCCTTGATGATCTGTTTAAGAATACGGTGAAGGAATTGCCTTTCAAAGTTTTAGCCAGACAAAGCACGGCCGTAAAATTCAAACTGGAAGTACCCAAAAACTTTGCTAAAACGATCACCTGGCGCATTGTGGCAAAAGCCGGTGCTGTTTCAGATGGGGAAGAAAACACATTACCCGTACTGCCGAACAGAATGCTTGTGACTGAAACCCTTCCACTCAGCATGCGTGGAACCGGAACGAAGTCGTTCAAATTTGAAAAGTTGATCCAGTCAGCCAAATCAACCACACTTACCAATCAGTCGCTTACTGTGGAGTACACCAGCAACCCGGCCTGGTACGCTATTCAGTCCCTCCCCTACCTGATGGAATACCCATACGACTGCGCGGAACAAACCTGGAACCGATATTATGCCAATGCGCTGGCGGCAAGTATCGCAAACAGTTCACCAAGGATCGCCAAAGTATTTGAAACCTGGCGGACAGAGGATACCACTGTGTTGATGAGCAACCTGCAAAAAAACCAGGAGCTCAAATCGGTTTTGCTGGAAGAAACTCCGTGGGTGCTCGCCGCAAAATCGGAAGCCGAACAGAAACGGAATGTGGGTATGCTGTTCGATCTGGTCAGAATGGGCCGCGAGATGGGAGCAAGCCTGGAAAAACTGACACAGATGCAAAGTCCGAATGGCGGCTTCGTGTGGTTCAAAGGCGGTCCTGATGATCGCTACATGACACAGTACATTGTTTCCGGCATAGGGCATTTGCAAAAATTAAAGGCAATAGCGCCCGATCAGGCAGAAGCATTGAACAATATCCTGAAAACAGCCATCCCCTATCTGGACAAAAAAGTCAGACAGGATTATGATGAACTGACCAGACAAAAGACGGATCTGAACAAATACACACCCAACGCCATGGTTGTCCAGTATCTGTACATGCGCAGCTTTTTTAAGGATCAAAAAATAGAGACTGCTTCGCAAAAAGCCTTTGATTATTTCACAGATCGTTCACGAAAAACCTGGACTTCGCAAAACAAATACATGCAGGGCATGATTGCGCTCGCTTCACACCGCGCCAAAGATCTGGTTACACCAAAAGCAATCCTAAAATCGCTGACCGAAACCGCTGTGCGTCATGAAGAATTGGGCATGTACTGGAAAAGCGCGCAAAGCTGGTGGTGGCACGAGAATCCGATCGAAAGACAAGCGCTGCTGATCGAAGCATTTCAGGAAGCGGGAAGCGACACTAAAACCGTGGACGATCTCCGAACCTGGCTTTTGAAAAACAAACAAACCAATCGCTGGGAAAGCACCAAAGCTACCGCTGAAGCATGTTACGCACTGCTTTTGCAGGGAACCGCATGGCTGTCGGCTAACCCGGCAACAACCATCAACCTCGGCAGCACAACCCTGAAATCAAGTGATGTAAAGCAGCAGGCTGGCACAGGTTATTTCAAAAAAACCATTGAAGGAGAAGATATAACTGCCGCAATGGGTGATATCAAAGTGCATATTACAACGGCGGATAAAGGGAAAGTTGCAACAAGCTGGGGTGCTGTTTACTGGCAGTATTTTGAGGATCTTGATAAAATCACCTTTGCCGAAACGCCTCTGAAGCTTGAAAAAAAGCTGTTTATAGAAACCAATTCCGACAAAGGACCCGTGCTCACTCCTGTCAACGAAGACGACGAGCTGGCCATCGGGGCTAAAATAAAAGTGCGTATCGTACTTCGTGTCGACAGAGAAATGGAGTATGTACACATGAAAGATATGCGGGCGTCTTCCCTAGAACCGGTGAATGTGCTCAGCGAATATAAATGGCAGGACGGCCTGGGTTATTACCAAAGCACAAAAGACGCAAGTACCAATTTCTTTTTCAATTATTTAAGGAAAGGAACCTACGTATTTGAATACCCATTATTTGTAACCCATGCCGGCGATTTCAGCAATGGGATCACCACGATCCAATGCATGTACGCGCCGGAGTTTACGGCACATAGTGAGGGTGTACGGGTGAAGGTTGTTTCTGACAAAAAGTGAACACTGGCAAAATAGAAACCTTAAATTGCTCATTTGGCATACATTAGCTAGATTTGACAAGAATTGTCAAACAGAATGGACTATGGAAAGTTCAGGTGAAATTTTGAGACGGTTAAGGGTTGAGAGAGCACTGTCTTTGAGAACAGTCGCGTCTGATCTTCAGTTGGATATAGCTCTGTTGAGGAAGATCGAGCACGGCCAGCGGAAAGCCTCTCGCGAGCAAATATCCAGGTTTGCAGCGTTGTTCCGGGTAGACGAAAATACACTTTTGACCTCATGGCTTACCGATGAGGCGGTCTATGCATCAAGCGGCGAAGAGATGTCCCAGTCTGCCATGCAGCTTGCAGAAGAAAAAGTAGCCTACCTGCCTACACCGGCATCCATGATCATTCAATCCATACAATCGTTTTTTCAGACGGATGGACGAGTATCCGCAGCGTGGCTGTTTGGGTCATTCGCACGCCAGGAGCAAAAGTCAAACAGTGACGTGGACATTATGATCGAGCTAAAAACCAACAAAAAATACTCAATTTTCGATCTTATCGATATTTCCATTTTGATAGAAAAGAAAATAGGTAAGAAGGTGGACTTAGTTGAAAAGGGCTACTTAAAAGACTTCGCCAATAAGACTGCTATAAACGATCTGATTAAAATATATGGATAAGCCTGGCACAAAGGAAAGAGCAGAGCACATTCTGACTTCGATTCTGCTGATCCGGGAGTTTATTGAAAATGTTGACGAAGCCACGTTCGTAACGGATTCCAAAATCCAGAGTGCCGTACAATATCAGTTTTTGGTTATTGGGGAAGCTATCAGGCATTTGGATGGCGCCATTCTGGAAAGGTATGATTATCCCTGGCACATTCCAAGATCATTCAGAAATTTCATTATACATGAATATCATGGTGTAAAAATGGAAAGAGTATTTTATGCTGCGCAGAATCTTGACGCGTTAGAAATGAATATCAGGTTGATCCTGGGTGAAGAAATTGGCTAACTTTTCCAGTCCAATATTTTCTGCAAAATTTGCAATTCAATCCTCGATTGTTCCAAACATGCATTTGCCATGGGACATAAAACATTAAAAAACACAAACCATGAACCAGGACGTAACCAATTACATTCAAAAGTTACCACCATGGCAGATCACCGTTTGCGAGAAACTTCGCAAAATGATCTATGAAACCATTCCCGATATCCAGGAGCGGCTACAATACGGAAAGCCACATTATCTCAAAAACGGCCATTATGCCTGTGTGGTGACAGCTGCTAAGGATAAGGTTTCCTTTATGCTTTTTAATGCGCTTGAAATTGCCGAGATCAAGGGATTCCTCAAGGCCGCATCCAGCCCGGAACGAAAAATTGCTACGATCACCGAAGGCATGGAGGTGGATTATGCGCAATTATCAACCCTTTTGACCCAGACATCTGCCACATTATAAGGCTAAAATGTCATGAGGCCACGTTTTCTGATTCCCACCAAAATAACTTACACAAATGGCGAAAAACAAAACAGCGGAAACTGAAGTGATCGTTGACGATTTTATAGCATCAGTTCCGGATGAAAAAAAGCGGGCAGATAGCAAGCGCATTACTGAAATTATGACAGAAGTAACAGGCTTTCAACCGAAAATGTGGGGTCCGAGCATTGTTGGCTTTGGATCTTATCATTACAGGTATGAGAGCGGCCACGAAGGCGACGCTCCGCTTGTTGGATTCTCTCCCCGAAAAGACACCATTTCTCTGTACCTTGCTTCTGATTTTGAGAAAAAGGAAAGTCTTTTGGAAAAATTAGGCAAGCACAAAGCGGCCAAAGCCTGCATCTATATCAAAAAACTGGATGACGTAGACCTGTCCGTTTTCAAAGAAATGATTGCGTTGTCCGTTACGTATCTAAAAAACCGATACCCCTTACAATAATTTACACCCAGGTAGATATCAAATTCCATGCCTTGGTCCTAATCAAATATTGAATGCTCGCACCCTGGCACTATAATTACCATTCCAAAACATTAAACCCTGATAATCATGACACTACCCAACATTTTCACCAGAAGCATTGCGGATAAAACCATCCACAGGATCAATGCGCTGACACCTGATACCCGTCCCTCCTGGGGCAAAATGAGTGTGGATCAGATGTTGGCGCATCTCAATGTGACCTACGAAATGGCCTATGATAACATTCATCCCAAGCCCAATTTTTTCATGCGTTTGATTTTAAAAGCTTTTGTAAAAAATGTGGTGGTAGGAGAAGCGCCATACAAACGCAACTCCCAGACAGCCCCTGCATTTTTGATAAAAGGGTCGCGGGATTTTGTGGTCGAAAAAACTCGACTTATCGCTTACATCAATAAAACCCACTTATTGGGTGAAGATTATTTCGATGGCAAAGAATCTCTTTCTTTTGGCCCCCTCTCTAAAACAGAATGGAATAATATGTTCTACAAACACCTGGATCACCACTTGACTCAGTTTGGCGTGTAGCCATAGAAAACTGTTATAGCCCCGTTCTTATAACCATCTGTACACGAACCAAATGCGCCCATTGTTGTGGGCTGCTTTTTTTTCACGCCCACAATTTAATCACGAAAAATGCATATTTCTACCGATTAATAAAGCGTCGTACCGCTCAATAACTGTCGTATACCTGGGGAGCCCATTCTTTTTACTTTTGAAGTGTAACAACGTGCTCCTAAATTTTATCCGCGAATGAAAACCTTTCTGATCGCACTTGCTTTTTCGATCGCCGGTTATCTGATTTTTGCTGTTTCAAGTTATTATCTCGTAGGCTTACTATCCAGCAACCGGCAAGACAAGAGTGTAGAAGCCAGCATGACGAGTATTTTCGTGTGGGGGCCAATTGGACTGATCATTGGCTTTGTGATTGGATTTATCTGGGCAAAAAAATAAAGGAAAAAGCCATGGAGTTGCTGCTTAAAAAATGCCGCGTTTCATTCTGCCATAATTAGATTGCCATTTTTTAAGTTAAATAGAAACTTCAGTCCGACAATACAAACCAAGGCCTTCAAAAATTTACTTCAGATAACGCTTACCAAGCAATTTATAGACCAGAAAGAACCGATAAATCATTCCTTGTTTAAATTTCAATTGAAAGTCAGCGATGAATCAATTAATCCCTCTGATATCCTTATGTTGCTTGGGCGTCATAGCCGTGGCGAGTCCCAAACCAACAAATGCACTTGTAATTCCCATACAAACCCCGGATGAAAAAACCGTCTATTCCGAAGTTGTAGACTGCGGGAGCGTTACTCAGCTGGACGTTTTCAGGCGGGCCCGATTATGGATTCTTCAATCAGTGCCCAATGACAAATTGCTCCTAAATGACAAAGAGACCGGTGACCTCGTTTCTTACACAACGTTCAACGTTGCACTACCTCGCAATGAGAGCTTCTCAGGTGGAGTGTATACGGTCAGCTGCGTGCTCACCATAGAATGCGCGAACAGGAAGTACAGGTCGTCGATCTCTCATATCGAAGTTTTACAGGGAGGAAGTGGAAAAAGTATACCATTTGACAACTTCCGCTTACAAAGCGAAGCGGCTACCAAACAGTTTCAAACCGAGATGGACAGGCTATTGAAGACCAAAATGGAGGAATTGAAACGGCACGTTAAGGATTACAAATCGTTCTGACGAGCGGTTTGACCATCTCCCGAATCACAGGACCCGCTACGCTTTACACACGATCAGGCGAAGCGCCCCTGGATGGGATTGCCAGCCTTTGTCCTAAACGCGTCAACACCAGGTTCCGGATCACAAAAATTTCCGTTATCAGCTACTGAATTAATCGCCCATGCGGGTGGAAGCGAATGAAATTATCGGCAGGAGACTTTTTTATAATCCTATTCTTTTCAGTCGGGCTAACGTTTTGCGGAATTTCATTCCACCTTTATCGCAGCGGGGAGGCTCTGATTGCGAATGGAATCGAGACAAAGGGCGTTGTGATCGGCATGCACCGGATAAAACGTTTAGCGTATCCGGTAGCCCCTTCGGTAAAGTTTTACACGCATTCCGGGAAAGAGCATGTCTGGCACAGCTCCGTTGGCCGAAACCCTCCCGAATATACGATTGGGCAGGAGGTTACCCTGCACTACGACCCCAATAATCCTGACGAGGTAATTTTAGAAGAGGAAAAACTGATGGTATATGTGTTTGGCGGGATGGGTCTCATTTTCCTGCTTCTATCCGTATGGGAAATTGGTAGTTCTCTCAGAAATGTGTGGCAATGGCTTTTCCAATGATTCGAAGCCGATTTTAAACCGAAAGTGTATCAATTAGTCAAAGCACTCTTTGTGACACCGGCACCCAGAGACCATCCCGGATCAATAGCTCAATTCCTTGTCAAGCAATGTCTCCAGGGCAGCTCGGTTACTAGGCGGCGGCGCATCGAAACTGACAATCTCACCCTTTTTATTTATCAGTATAAATTTGGGTATTGAGCTGGCAAAATAGCGCTGCTGAACCAACCCCTCCGTATCATAAAGCTGCAATCCGCTGGGTTGATCTTTGATCAAAGCACCTCTCCACTTATCTTGCTTATCCATTACCGCCACACTTATAAAGGCAATGTCGCTGGTGCCCTTGTATTTTTCGGTGAGCTCTTTAAAATAAGGTGCTTCGGCACGGCATGGCCCGCACCAGCTCGCCCAAAGATCCAGATACACTACTTTGCCTTTATAGTCGCTCAGGTTGTGAACCACACCAGTACTGTCCGCTGCTTCAAACAATGGAGCAGGTTTCCCTATTCTAGCCCTCATTAATTCCGTTTCCTTATCAATTAAAGATTGAGTAAGCTCTGCCTGGTCTGTACTACTTTTTAGCAAAGCGATGTATCTGGGCATTTTGTTCTTGTAGCCTTCCATTTCCTCGAAGGACCTGCAATAAGTGATAACACCTTTCATCTTTGTATAAAGCTTAATCTCCCTGATCTGGCCTTTGTAGTGGGTTGCCATTTCTCTTATAAGCTCAATATCCTGCTTGTCATCCTTGTAGGAAGGGTTCTTGCTGATGGCCTGCTTTCTCAGGTATTCAGGATAGGTACCCATAAACCAGCTTATGTAATTTTCCGACACCAGATTTTCGGGGCTATACAGATTCACCCAAAGCTTCTTATCGGTATTGGCAGCCAGAAATGAAGCTGCACGGACATGGTCATATGTAGAATCGTGTGTTACCAGATTGAGCAGATAATACGCATGCAGGAATTCATTATCCAACCGGGTGATCCGGGCAAAATCCTTTAGCCACTTATCATTGACATTAGTATTCCCAAAAGCCTGAACGAAAAGCGAATCACGCAGACGCTTATCCTTTTTTATGAATTTCAACAACTCCCTTTCTTTCATTTCATACCAGGATACCGAATCTCTGTAAGCGTACATCGCCACATCCTGAGCACACAAATACTGATTGCTTTGCGCACCGACTCCCGAAATTTTCTTCTGCAACATAAATTGCAGCATGTCCTTAACATCACCGGTGAGCGTGAGGTTATAACCGGGAGCAGCATACACATTGACAGATAATTCATTTTTTCGCAGAGTCGCCATCGTTGGCCGGGTGATGGCGTACGTTTTTAAGTAAAATTTTCCGGTGCTGTCCACTTTCACGGTTTCAATGGTGTGATCTTTAAGTCCCTTTTGCGGGTCTCTAAAAAAGAACATTAACTCATTGCCTGAGAAATTGGTGAGTTGCCCCTGAATGATAAACGGCTCTGTGACGCTCGCTTTTTGAGCAAACGACAGGGTGGAGATCATAATCAGCGCAACAATTGAGAGGGACAGTTTCATAGCCTGCGTCAGCTTTTGGAGTTCATTTTGTAAAGCTAACGTAACCATGGGACTATTTAGTTTGTCCAGAAACAAAAGCATCGCATATCCCTGCACAATGGTCGGCACCCATTCATTTATAAGCTTTGCGCCTGCTGTATTTTTACAATTGCACTGGCAAACGCTTCCATATCCTCCTTTTCACCCAACATAGCATGCTGCAGAATCCATACCGCTTCAGTGCTGCAGGCCTGCTCGGCTACCGGCAGGAATACCTGACTGTAGTCGGCTGTTTCGGGAATGGCGTAACACATGAAGTTCTGATTTTGAAAAAGCGGCTGTTTGTACAATGGGTGAGGATAGCCTCTGAAACTGGGCACACCTTCCGCCACCAGCATTTCGGCAAAACGATCTTTACTCAGTCCGGCAAACTTAGTGGAATCGTATTTGAAAATATAAATGTGGTAGCAATGTAAGGTGATATCCTCATTTCTTGACAACGGGGTAATGCCTTCGATATCTTTCAATAATTCGTTCAAAAATATTCCATTTTCATTCCTGCGTTTCGTCTGACTTTCCAGTCTTTTCAATTGATGAGAAAGCAACACCGCCTGCATCTGAGTGATGCGATAATTGCAGCCAGGATTGTAATGATCGTACCATTGCCCGCCTTCGATCCTGCCCACATTCCTCAGCGAGTGCATCATGGCATACAGTTCGTCATCATCCGTAACCACAATTCCACCCTCGCCGGAAGTGAGATTTTTGGAAGATTGAAAACTGAAGCTGCCTACATCTCCAATAGAGCCCAACTTTTTCCCCTTATACTCCGCACCATGTGCATGGGCAGCGTCTTCAATAACCCTCAATCCGTGTTTTTTTGCGATCGCCATAATTGCTTCCATATCACATGCCAGCCCTCCGAAATGAACAGGAATAATAGCCTTAGTCCGTTCCGTGATCGCTGCCTCTATCTGTGAAGGATCCATGTTATAAGTCTCAGGATCTATATCTACAAACACAGGAACACAATTACACTCAATCACGGACGACGCGGTGGTAATAAAAGTATATGGTGGCACAATGATTTCGTCGCCTGGCTTTACACCACAGGCAATTAGCGCCAAACGCAAGGATACAGATCCATTTACGCAGGTAATGGCATATTTACTTCCACAATAAGTGGCAAATTCTTTTTCAAATTTTTCAACCAGATCGCCGCAATCAGGATTACCCCACTTACCACTCGCCACCACCTCTGCCACTGCATCTACTTCCTGTTGATCAAAAACCGGCCACGGGAATTGTTTGTTTACACTTTTGGGCCCTCCGTTTATTGCTAATTGCGTACTCATCTCAGTTCAGAAAAAATGTTCATTCCGTAATACTTCAGCCTGTGGCATTCAGGCTATCAACGGTTCCTAAACTTCAACTCCAAATGAAGGCAGCTCCCCCATTTCGGAATAGAGCCAAATGAAGCTCCGTACACCAGTTCAAAGTAATATGTCGATCGTTTCTAATAAACGTTGTAAATTTTACAGGGAAATGTCCGGTTCCGGGACCCGACACTTGTCTGTGTGTACGTGGTGTAATAGACCTCTATTGTAACCGCAATTCGATTCACCAATCGAAAAACAACCCTGTAATTTTGCTAACATCTTAAACCAGAACCCCACATGAGAAGGGACAAAACAATTTTTTGGATTGCGACAGGATTTATTTTCCTCTTTGAGGGTGTAATGCCCGCCTTAACCGGGCACACCGAGCTGGCTAAGGAGGGCATCAGGCATCTTGGCTATCCCGATTATTTCAGGATCGAATTAAATATTTTCAAGGTCCTGGGCGCCCTGGCGATTATACTCCCCCTGATACCGGCCCGGGTAAAAGAATGGGCGTATGCCGGGCTAGCAATAACCTCTATTTCCGCATTTATCAGTAATTGGGCGGTGGATGGTTTTACCGTCAATCTGATTTTACCCGCCGTGGTATTGCTGATATTAGTGGTTTCCTACATATACTATCACAAAACAGAAGCGATAAAGCTGTAAAATGAAAGGTAGCCTCTCGCCCTGTCAGCATATTCTGGCGGGGCTTTTTAGTTCGGAACCAAAATGATCAGCATAGCCGTCGGTATTGATAGAAAACACCTCGTTGCTAAGCGATCCCCAGGTAGCCCAATTTGAAATATCAGGAGTATTTAGCAAATAGAAATCCTCAGCACACGCTTACATCCTGAAAAAAACGTCTACCCAAATCTACCCTAAATATGAATCAAAAAACGCTTATCACGCTTCTTATCGCTGGCATGTCTCTGGCAACGGCCTGGGCTATCCGGGGGCAATTCGGTCATGAACAGGGTGCTGCCTGGGCGGGAGGAATCGGCGGATTGAGTATAGTACTCTTGTCAGGACGGAAAGATTGGTATCAAAAGGCATTTCAGCTTACGCTCGCTTCGGCGGCGGGCTGGGGAGTTGGAGGCATCATCAGCTACGGCCAGGTGGTGGGCTACGGGAGAGGAACCGACTTCGGCAACGTCTATTATGGATTGACTATGCTATTTATCATCGGGAGTCTGTTTGGCTTACTGGGGGGTGGATTATTTGGTCTGGTGTTGGCCGACAAGCCTGAAAAACCAGTTAAATGGCACCAGCTCATCGTAGAAATGGCCGTGGGTGCAATGATTTTTTACCATATACTCATTGACTTGCTTGGCTGGCTCATGACACCGCCTCGCTCCGAAGCCTGGGCAGCTTGCTTTGGCATGACGGTCGCCATGTTTTGGTATATGATCCGAAACAAACAGTACTCGGCCATGCGTGTGGCTGTTTTCGCAGGGCTTGGAGGAGGTTTCGGGTTTGCTTTCGGCAATTTCCTGCAGGTGCTGGGCAATGTGTCTGGAATAAAATTCAACTTCTGGAATGTAATGGAATATTCCATTGGCTTTTTTGGAGCCATTGGAATGGCCTATGGCACTTTCACATCTCCTTGGGAAAAGTCTGCTGAAACGATCGTCAGAAATAGACTCATTGCACCCATAATCATTTTGACGCTGATCATTCCATTCATTGTCTGGGACCAGTCGTTTGGCACGGAACGCATCTTAAAAACGATTGAAGAAATCAGCCCAGGCGCCGACGCACTGACTATAACACGCTACGTCCAATGGGTGGCGTTACTGATCATTATGATTTTCTGCGCTGGCACATTTTACAAGTTTTATTTTAGTAAAAAAGTAAAGGAACTCACCTTAGACTTTGAATCCCTTAAACTCTTTTTCCTTTTCAATCTTGGATTCTATACCATTTACAGCCTGTTGATCACATGTGCGTTTATGAGTTTATACCGTGTGGAGCAATACTTGTATATCATCAACCTGATAGCCATTGCGTTCCTGCTTAAAAAACAGGATATGGATTTTAGCAACCGGGGTATAAACGTGAGCCGCTGGGCAATCAATCTGCTATTTATTCTTGCCATTATAGCGCTTTTCACGGCCGTGGCTGTAAGTTCTCACGGCGAAATCAGTATGTCCCGGGTGAGGTTTGAGTAAGGTTTTTATTGTAATTACACGCAGGTCCCAAAATTTCAGAGCGCTGATTTACACTCAACGGCTGTGAATATCCATTGAGACCCGTTATATTACACCCTATCTCAAACGCTTCTTCCGGAAATGAAAATGACAAACTATCTCTTCCACAGGCTTTTGCAAGTGTTTATTCTATGCAGCCTTACAATCGGAGACGTCTCCGCCCAGTCGCGCAAAAACGACCGAATTGTCAAAAGGGACAGCTCTCTTATCGAAGGAGTCATTCTAACGGTGGGCGATCAGGTTATTCAATACAAAAAAGCCAGCGACCCCCAGGGGCCGGTATTTCATGTCCTTAAATCGGACATTGCCAGGGTGATGTATGGCAATGGAGAAACCGAGACTTTCAAAATACAGCCTCCCCGTCCCGGCAGCCCGGGAAATGTGATACTATATCCCATGAACCCCTGGATTCAGAACGGATTCACGGATGATCTGAAACCCTGGCGGTCAGAAGACCTCAAAAGTGCCTACACCTTTTATAATTCAAAAGCCAAGGCAAGCCGGACCGCCGCAATTGTTGCTGGATCGATAGGGGCAGCGGCAACAATTGCAGGAATTATACTAGTCAGCGGAGCTAAGGAAATTAAAAACGCCAATGGCTACTATTATGAAGACTATGAAAAAAAACAACTTGGTACAGGGTTGATTGTCGCCGGTCTCGTTGCGGGCACCACGGTCGGAACAATAGGGTTAATCAGGACAGCAGTATACCGTCGGAAGGCAAAACTTGTCAGTGACGAATTGATAATTCGTAAGGAAAAATTGGGACAGCTCGGCATCCAACCTACTTTCGACCCTGGTACCAGAAATGTATCACTGTCCTTTTCACTTCGTTTTTAAGGATATGGGCGTTCTATCCTTACTTCTAAACGCTGATGTAACCAGGTTTTTGTACCAACTTTGCCTGTGTTCTGTGGTGGCTCTATGCACCTCTTTGACCTGCACGGCCCAGCAAAGAGGTGCCGACTCGCTGTTCACAACGGCAAAAGATACACTTGTAGTCAAAATTGCAGAAGTGGATATCCGGGACATTAAATACAAAACGCTTAGCGGCGACACGACGGTTGTTCATCTGATCGCAAAGACGAAAGTCAAAAAAGTCGTGTATGGCAACGGAGAAACTGAAGAATTCAAATCACACCCTTCTTTAAACTATTATCCGTCCATGGAGGAGAGAAGCAACCAACGCTACGCATGGGTCGCCTCTCACCCCTTTCAACGGGAAATCACGGGATGGCCCGTAGAAAAATTGTTGGACCAACAAAAACGGTATCGCGAACAGGCCGCAACCACCACACCACTAGGTGTCATCACGGCCATTGTAGGCCCAACATTGTTTGTTACCGGAATCTCCAAACTCTTCGATTCCGACGCTGCAGGCTATTTTGTGTCTGGAGTCTGTGTTACCTCCTTTACCATTCCCCTCGCCATTACAGGAGGTAAAGCTCGGAAAAAGGTCAATTTCATCAAAATGGAGCTGGAGAGGAGGAAAAATGGAGGGTATTGAATGCTGTTATATGAGTTTTTATTGGAATAAAATATCTTTTCGCTTATCTGACATGGCACTACCTTTCCTCCTGGTACTCCTTCTTGCTTTTTCTCATGCTTGGGGACAATCACTTGACCATGATCTTATCGTCAGGTATGATTCTGTTTCGATAGAATGTGAGATAGTGCGGGTGACTACTGAGGTAATCAGGTACAAAAAACAATCATACGCACAGGGACCGGTATTTCAGGTTCTCACCTCGGACGTCAGTAAGATAATCTACAAAAATGGGAATACAGAGGATTTCAGTCTCTTAAAACGGCCAGTAAAGAAAACAACCCAGTCTCCACCCAAATATCCGTCAGGCCCCTGGCTGGACAGGGACTTCACAGAGAATATGGCGGCAAGGAAAGCTCCTGAATTAATAAAGGCCAAGAATTTCTATGATGCCAAAGCACGATCAAATAAAGTTATGGCCATTACAATGGGAGCACTTAGTACTGTCATGGCAGCCGCAGGAACTCATATATTCATCAATGCCAAAGAATCAGTCGCAGGAGGCACTTACATAAATCAGGGAAACAGGCGTATTGGGAGTATGCTGATGATATTAGGGGCTGGGTCGGGTGTTGGATTAGGCACTTCGGGATTGTTTTCTTTTAAGAAATACAAAAGCAGAGCGCAGCTAGTAGACAATGAAATTTCAAACCGGAAGGCGTCCTCAATCAATCTGTTTTTAAGTCCACAATGCAATTACCACTCACGCGACGTTTCGTTATCCTTGGTTGTAAACTTTTGATTATGCGAGATTCATCCCTTGTCGTTTCAGCACCGCCCTGGCACCTGACGTTACCTATCATTTTGTTCCAAATACTGCTACATTCCATGCCTGCCAGAAGTCAGCATGCTGTTACTGATACCATTTTTACCATCAAAAACGATACCCTGCTTGTTAAATTACAAGAGGTTGGAATCAAAGAAGTCTACTATCAACTTGAACATGGAGATATACCGGAGGTTTACGTGTTATCCAGAAATAGGATCGCAAAAATAGCATACGCAAATGGCGATACTGAAACCTTTGCCCATACTAAAAACACCAGACGTCATGTCCCAAAAACAACACACATTCCATTGAAGCCATTTCATAAGGAAATAAGTACCATGTCGGATGAGCAACTTGTGCTTTTAAGGAAAAGATACCGAACAAGAAGCACCATCCTGACACCAGCGGCAATAGCCACGTCCTATACAGGTATCAGCTTCATGGTGGCGGGGTTCTTCAATTCCGTTTTTTTTGACCGTGAACTAGGAGATAAACAAACAACGGCCGGATTTCTTGGCGGTTCAATTTCCATTCCGCTATTTTGGGGTGGCATTTCCAGTACAACGAAATACAGGATTGTTAAAAAGGAGTTGCGACGGCGAGGGCTGTCCGCCAAATGAGGTTCCCATTCCGTTATCCTCCAATTATTAATATTAACTTCAAGACCAAAACACCAACCGGCTTAGAAATGCCATCATCCATCTTCCCCATTACCTATGTGATCTGGCTTCTTTCAGAGATTGTCCTGAACCGCCTACTTCGTGCCAAAAGCACCGACAAGCAACATGCCGACAAAAACTCGCTGGCCCTGATCTGGTTTACCGTCGTAATATCCAACGCCGCAGCCTATTATATCGCGATGACCGAATATTTCCCGATCGCTGTTAACACAGCCTTGCCTTATATTGGCCTGGTTATCATCTGTACCGGAATTGTTCTCAGGCTGTTTGTCGTCAGATCCCTTGGGAAATTATTCACTGTGGATGTCACGATCCGTGAAAATCATCAATTGAAAACCGATGGACCTTACCAATATCTCCGTCACCCATCCTATGCTGCATCTCTCCTGTCATTCATTGGCTTTGGGATATCACTCAACAGCTGGATCAGCCTTCTTTTGGTGACGGTCGCCATTGTTACAGTCTTCATCATACGTATCAGGATTGAGGAAAAGGTTCTTTTTGAGCAGTTTGGAGAACACTATATTCGTTATAAAAAGGAGGTGAAGGGATTGATCCCTTTTGTTTGGTAAATAATTGAGTTGAACATGCCAAAAAAACTAAAAATTCACCACACGTTGATGGCTTTAGTTACTGTTCCAATATGTTTTACTCTAGGTGCTGTGTATTTATGGAGTGCGTATTCTACTATAACAGAAAGAGCAGGATTATTCGGAAATGCATACCTATATTACCATGTCACAAAATTACAATACGTCACTTATACGCTTTCAATAACCCTGATTTCCTTACTGTTCATTTTCTTTCAACTCAGTTTCTTTATTCGTAGAAAATCCAAAAAGCTAAGCTATCTGTACGTGGCCGTTTTCGGCTTTATGATTGTCGTTGTACTCAGTGAAGTATTGTTACAGAGTCTTTTCAAAGGAAAGGGATAAAATATGATAATCCTTCTATGGCAGTGGGTAGCAGTAAATTCAAATGCTTCCTGCAGGTCTATTAGGTACAGATGATTGAAACTGATTATAACTATGTTAAATTTGCAAAAAACACAGTTGGCCATGCAACAAACATTTCAAATAAAACCCAGCAACCTGAATGCAAACTTTATTGAATCTGTCCGTGCTATGTTTGGAGACAGAGAAGTCAAGATTGTTATTAAGGAGGTTGAAAAGACTGGAACAGTTGACCAAAAAGAACTGTACATTCAGTCACTTCCTTTCATAGACCAGTTTAAAAATATCAAAGTGGATCCTGATTTAGACTTATCTTCTCTCGCTAATGAAGTAAATCTATGATTTATTTTGATACGGATGTATTGATTAATCTTCTCATTCCCCAAGACAAGGCCAAGCATTTGCTGGCCAGAACAGTTTACCACACTGCCACTGATAAACATCAATTTTTCAGGGAGTGTAATTTAAACTCTGTCTGGCCATCTAAGTTTATTCAAATTTAATTTTTCTTTTCGATTTCAAATGCTTTTTTGCTTGTTATTGGATTTGTCAAGGGCGGCTGAGGCACGAGGCCGTTTATATACCCTTGATAAATTCAATAACGGGCTATTTTTGCGTTTTATATTGGGAAGCAAAATTAAAGGTCCATTCGCATTCTGTCGCCAAATTTGATATGCAGTTGTTGAGCTGTCAGTGCCCAATTTTGCAAAGGCGACGTCCATTTTCGGCTAATATTCTCGACCGCCAGGTAGATCAATTTGAGTAATGCCATATCATTAGGAAAAGCTCCTTTTGTTTTGGTGATTTTTCTGACTTGCCGATGAAAACCCTCGACGGCATTTGTCGTGTAAATAAGCCTCCTAATCTGCTCATCATAAGCAAAATAAGTTGACAGTTTGTGCCAATTATTCTGCCAGGATTTGATTACGACAGGGTACTTGGAGCCCCACTTATCGTTAAGTTTATCAAGCTCCAATTCCGCTTTATCTTTTGTAGGAGCTTGATAAACCGTTTTTAAGTCCTGCATGAAAACTTTTTGATCCTTGGAAGCTACATATTTCAACGAATTTCTGATCTGATGAATGATGCAACTCTGTATCTCTGATTCCGGAAAAGACGCTAATATTGCCTCAGAAAAGCCGGTCAGATTGTCCGTACAAGCTATCAAAATATCTTTTACGCCCCTGGATTTCAAATCAGTAAGAACCGAAAGCCAAAAATTAGCTCCCTCACTTTCAGACACATACATGCCAATCAGATCTTTATAGCCATCTCGATTTACTCCTAGAACATTATATACAGCTCGTGTTACCACCCGCCCCCCGTCTCGAACCTTATAATGCATAGCATCGAGCCATACAATGGTATAAAGGCTTTCCAAAGGCCTACTCTGCCATTCTTTGACCTGAGGAATCACGCGTTCAGTGATCTCTGATAGCGTGGCATGAGATATCTCAACATCATACATCTGCTGGATGTGGTCGGATATATCCCGAAAACTCATTCCCTTACTATATAATCCAATAATTTGAGGAGCCAGATTGTCAGCCAGGACCGTTTCGCGTTTCTTGACGATTTGCGGCGAAAAGCTGCTTTTTCGATCCTCTGGCGTAGTCAGAATGATTTCGCCAGACATGGTTTTTAAGCGTTTGCTACCTTTACCATTGCGTTTGTTACCTGATTCGCGTTCTTGCTCACTGAGGTGAGTGTTCATCTCTGATTCAAGAGCACTTTCCAAAAATTGTTGAAGTAAGGGCGCGAAAACGCCATCTTTACCAGTTAACGATTGTCCTTTCATTAACTGTTCGAGCGCCTTGTCGCGCATCTGTTCGAATTCTGTCTTTTCCATGTTCTGTCTTAAAGTTAAAACTTTTAGACAGAGTTCATTTTACAGTCTCATTTTTCATTTCGCTACTTTGTCTTCAGGAACTTGCGTATGTTTTGCATAAGCTCGAACAAAACCCAAGCGACATAGAGGGTATCCTTTCCGGCTTCTTACCTTATCAGCCTGTAGCTTACAGTGTTTTTGAAATGAACCGAGGCATTGTATTGGCCAAGCAAATTGGCTTCCAAAATATTAACGACTGTATTCACACAGCTATCGCCGAGACTCACTGCACTGAAATTTACACTTTTAACAAAGCCGATTTCAATAGGATTAGAAAGTACTCAAATCTTAAAATCACAGTGTTATAGTTAAAAACTTCAGCCATCTTACAACGTGACTTTGCCTGAGGAAAACATGGTATACTTCGCCCTTCCTCCACAAAACTCCAGTCCCTACCACCATCACTTCCGAATCACCAGCTCATCCTTCACATTGCCCTCAGGATCGTAACATTTGAGTGACAACGTATTTCCTTTGATAGCAATGTGCTGATACAATGGCCCATCCGGGTAACGTACGACGGCGTAGTCTTCCGCGGGCCACTCATCCTGTTTGCCGGGAATACTGATGGACATGGTGTAGATCGTGCCCTTGAAAGGATCCGTTGCTACTTTTCCTGAATACATGGGTCTGGTTCGCAGATAATAATGCATGTGCCCACTCATCACCATATCCACATGGTATTTATCAAACAGGCTGCACCAGGCCTTCATAATATCGTCATAAGGTTCCACAAAATTGTAGGGGGGAAAGTGGAACATGGCAAACTTCCACTTGGCTTTTGAATTCTTCAATTGAGACTCAATCCAGGCAGTTTGCACAGAAACGGGCTGCGTACAATCAATCATGAGAAACAGCGCATCATCATAGTTGTACGCGTAAGTCATTTCTGCCGGTACATCTTTTGGGCCATTTTTGGGGAAACTAAACATTTCCTGATACATCCAGGCACCCAGTCCGTCCTGACTGTCGTGATTCCCGGGTACCGGCATCAAAGGTTTATAGCTGAACGTCTTCCCGGGAATATCCCAGAGATCGTCCCATTCGTCCCGGTGCAAGCCTGTACTCACCAGGTCCCCTGCAATCTGGTAAAAAGCAACCTCCGGATGCCTTTCATAGGTTTTCCGGGCCATATCACCCCAAATTTTTGAATGATGCGTATCGCCAAACCAGATAAATGAAAAGCCATCCTTGTTTTCAGGCTCTGTTTTGAAGCTGGCCACATCCGACCACTTTCCTTCGTTGCTACCCACTTTGTAATCGTATTGCGTTCCCGGCGAAAGATTGGTCAGGTTAGCTGTGAAACGCTGTACATAACGATCGTTCTGCAACAGGCGATCTTCCATTTTAAAAGCTGAAGCAGTTGAAGTCAGGGTATCTGCCCCACCCGGTTTCCAGTATTTCACCAGGGCATCCTTTACCGACATATTAGTTCTCCATTGCACGTCCATGGTAGACTTGGGGTCTCCGCTCCACGTGAGCAAAAGCTGATCGGGCTTATCGCTGGAAGGTGTCAGCGTTTTGCGGAACGCGCCGGTCAGATGCGCTTCCCGGGCTCTGCCACGAACCGTTGTGAACAACACCTGCCCCACCAGACTTTCCGGCACCTCCGTTAGTATAAGACTATCCCAGTCGTGATACGTAAAAGCACCCACTTTCATGGTCGACAAATTGTACGTTGCCGGATATACATTAGTAATCTTGAGTTCGTCCTTAGGATTCGTCGCGCCTACACTGATAAAGTATACAGGACGATGCTTGTCGAAACCGTTAATTCCCAATCCGACATGTCCTTTGTCAAAAGTCTTTTGCCAGACCTCATAGTACTGATGTTCATTTTTAGCAAACAGGGTTGTCTTTTTGAAACCACTTTCTTCCAGCCAGAAGGGAGGAGATTTTTGCGCGGTATCCCGCATGAGGGAAACCGTTACCGGCACATTGGCTTCAAAGGTCCAGAACTTCGTTGCCAGAACTTCTTTCTCTTCCTGAGTCAAGAAATTACGAATATAGGATTCAGAAATGGTATCCAGTTCCGTTGCTGTCAGCTTTTGGTACAGCCTGGTCACTACATCGTCAACAACGCTTTTTACATCTCCATTGGCCGATTTGTTTTCCTTACATGAAAAAAAGATCAATAAGAATAGTAGGGCGCAGGGGGAATATTTGAGAAATTTCATTTGCAAATTTTTAGAATCTACAGATAAATACTTTTCAAATTATCAATCATACCATTCTCATACGGATGATTTACGTGGGATTGGCTTTTCCAGCCAATAGTTTCGGACATTCAACCCTTCCAGGGTTGTCATTACCGTTGTACTCAAATAACCCCGGGTTGAACCCGGGGTTATGGACATTGGGTCACTTCGGAATCACAGATACGAACCAATACCCACATTCAACAATCAAGAGGTGGAATATAGACGTTCAACCCTTCCAGCGCTCTCGTTTCTGTTATACACAAATGTCCCAGAGATAAACCCGGGGTTATGGACATTGGATCCCTTCGGGATCTTAGATACAAACCAATACCCACATTCAACCATTACAAAGTTATCCTGCCTGTTCTACACAAATAACCCCAGATTGGATCCGGGGTTATGAACATTGCTCCCGTTGGTATCTGCTGTTTTTGAAAATACTTTCGGATTAATGAGCCATATAGCATCATTATTCAAACGTTGTCTTACTCCCTGTTTCATCGACAATCCCCGCATGCAATGCACGCCATGCCCCATGCTCTAAAGCAACGCCTTGTTGTTCGTCAAAAACACCCTGGTGCTTTTGGTATAGGTATCACCCAAAGGCGTTTTATATTTCAAATCCACATAGAACGCACGGAAGCCATTTGCAGGAAATGTTTCTGTGACTCTAATCTTGGATTTATTTTTGATCCCTAAACTCTTGCTTGTCCATTTGTCATTTCTAAGGTCCTGATCTTTCGAATCTGCAGTCCACAAGATGACATCTACCAGCGCATCGGAGGTAGCTTTGATATCTAGTTTCACCCCATTTTTATCCGAAGATTGCTTCCAGTTGCAGACTGCATAAGGCGTTTTTGTAATAGTAGAACCAAAGAAAGCACTCAACGCTTCCATGGCCTGCTTTCCTCCCCCAAGATCATGACCTGCATTTGGAACATAGTGAAGCATGTTATTACCTGGGATATCTTTCAGGTAATTTTTGATATTATCCACCACCCAATATTCGTCATTGGTTCCCATAAAAATCATTTTGGGCATTGTAAGTTTTGCCCGATACGAATAGGGATCTATCATGGTTGTGATGGCCTGTCCATCGCTGGATCCTGTAGACTGCGGTATACCCAGCTTCACATAATCCTCGATCTGAATACTGTAATCACCCCAGGACTTGATCTGATAGTCCAGACTGATCGGCATGTTCAAAATATCAATCACCATGGGGGCGATTGCCTCAACCCGTTTGTCACTAGCCCCCGTGAGCCAGGTGGTCCAACCTCGTTTTGATGCGCCCGAAACGACAAACTTATTCACTTCATGATTTAGCTTTTGTTTTGAAAACTCCTGCACCACATCCATGGCACGAACAGCACTTTTTACCATGGGAAAAAGCAAGGGCCAGCTGTAATCTTTGTCTTTTTTAAAGTTGTGCAAGGTATAGGAGATCAAAGCATCCTCCGTCAGATCGCCAAAAAATGGTTGGTTGGGTGTTTGTTTCAACAGCGCAACGATGGCTTTATTCGTGGTCGCCACTGCCCCCAATGAGCCGTACATTTTCTCATCCTTTTTACTGGTCCAGTTTGGAAGCTCATTTTTATTGGAACCTCCGGTGATGAATAAAAGCGCGTCGTCATGCAGGTTTTCTTTGGGCACGATTACGGTGAGCTGATGTGTCCAGGTAAACTCACGCCATTTTTGAGAAGTCACCAAAATATTGTAATAAGTAAGATCACCTTGCGCAAAGGTCTCTTTCAACTCCCATTTAAAAGATTTGTCCCCATTGTTGAGATAGCTATCCAAAGCAGTCTCCGGGGTGATTTGTGCCTGAGCACTAACAACGAAAGTAACTAAAAAAAGGCCTAAAACAAATCTTAAAAAAACGCTTGACATGGGGGTATAAGTTTGTGTTGTGAGAATACTATTATTTGGACGCAGCAGCAGGAGAATCGGCCACCAGTTTCAGTGCCTGCTCTATATAAATCTCCCCGGTCATTTCACCCAGGCTTGTACGGCTGACGTATTCGTACCTTTTAAAACTATTAAAATCCACTTTGGTAAGCATGTAACCAAACGCATCGTTGGTCAGGCCGAAAAGAAATGGCTGTTTCGTATTCATCTTACGTTTTACGTAATAGCCAATATTGGGTAATGCTTCGCCGGGAACAGTCAATATCTGGGCAGTACCGATATTCAATAAATTAAGTTGTGATGCCACCCGGTTTTCTCCCGACATCTCATTTTTGATCGGAGACTTTTTCAAAATGTACCGCATGATCTCCGAATCAACCGGAAACTCGATCTTTCTTGCCGTACAGTACAGCGCCGGGTTCTCCTGTACAGGAGCGTCACCCACAATCCGTAACGCTTCATCAGCGAGCAGATTCCCGATTCTTGCACATTCCTTGTAATCGCTGGCTTCTCCCTTTACTTCAGTCCTGTTATCGGCTGTCACCATCCCGCCTTGTGCACCGTTCATAAAAATGGCTATACCACCGGCTTTTGACTCGATACGGTCATAAAGAGGACCGCACAGATCCGGGCTTAAAATTCCACGACCGGATCCGATCACTTCAGGGTGTATGGCGTAATTAACCAGTGTAGCAATCACTTTTCCGGTTTTGGGAGCTATTGCCTGAATCACCCCACAGCGCGGATCATAAAGCTGATCTGCATAATAATTATATGCTATTTTACCTTTTGCTTCGCCAACCGCAATTTTCAATGACGCATCCTCAAGCTTCTGAGAGGCTTCGTTGACAGCATCTGCAATTTTTTTCACACAGTCGTCCAGATATTTCAGATCTGCGAAGGATTCCCCTTTTTCATTTGGGAAACCGTATGCGTCAGGTCCGCTGTGGGTATGTGTTGCTCCGATCAATACATTTTCGGGACGTATGCCTTTGATCAAAGCTCTGGATTTGTTGCCCAAAGCAGCGGGCCATCCCAGGTTATCAACATTGACGATGGCCACTTTTGTATCTCCTTTCTGAAAAACCAGGGCACGGACAAACAGGTCGCCATTTTTCTCAGTGGATTTCTTGGGGGTTCCAATACCACCTGAAACAGGTAAAAGCGGATTGGGTGTAATGATTCGCACCGCCGCACCCGCTTTGAAGGTCTGGGCATGGGTGCATACGGAAAGTAGACAAAGATAAAAGAGGGTTACAAGAGCTTTTTTCATTGATGTCAAAACTATTGAGAGGTATAAAGAGGGCGGGAAATATTTCCCGCCCTAAGGTCATTTGTCATTATTTGTGTTGAACAGGATTCACCCCAATCCCAAAGCCACATGCCCCTACTTCCAAGGCTTACCCGTTCCCTGTAGCAGCCATGGCTTGGACCATGCGCTATTTTCCAGACCAGCATCACCAAACTGAGAATACGCTGTTTTTTCGAGTTTAGCAGCCGCTGCTGTTGTATTAGCTGAATTTTGGTTCCGCTCACGAAGCTCGTAGTAAAAACGTACAGGCAATACACCCGCTGTTGAGGCCCCTTCCAAAACCGGATAACCTGTTCTTCTCCAATCAAACCAAGCCTCGGTGGCCACCGACCAGCTGGCAATCCACTTCTGGGTAATAATCTGGCTCTGGGTACCATCAAACGCCACACTAGGCTGCGCTGCATAGGCGGTTGCTGCTGCTGCATTCAGCCCCCAGGCAGTGAAGGAGGCCAATATCCCCTGATTGTAATGTTCCTTGGCATCACCGGCATTCCATTTGTAATGCGCAGACGCCTCGGCCAGAATAAAGCGAACTTCTGCCGCTGACATGATTCTTGCCTTGATACCACTTTTAGCATCGGAAAACTTGGTATTCACCCAGGACACGTGTGGGTTACGGGAAGACTGCACGCCACCGGCATTTTGATTGTAAGCATAAGGCGTAGACAATCTCAGCGGTAAGCCTACATAGTTGGGATCCTGATTCACATCGGCAATCGTGGTCCCCGGCATTAGTTTATCGGGCGACAAATACCTTACCCTTCTTCTTTCTCCGTTAACAATCGTATCGGCCACCCGGTCTACCCCTTTTGCTCCAGGCTGTACCTGCAGGAATATGGCTACCTTATTGGCCCATACGCCCATACGGGGGTCATTACGTGCCAGAAGTGCCCGCACAAAAGTGTTGGCCATTTTGATCCTCCGGTAGTTGGTGCTGTCGGTATCATAAGTGGCATTGGATGGCCATGAATCCGCATTGCTGTTACCAATAAATGACATGGCCACGTCGTCGGCCGATGCGGTGATGATGGGATAAGTAGCAGGTGTAGCTACTATTTTTTCAATGCCCGCTTTTGCTACCGCCGGCGATTTTTCAGCCAGACGCATGTAATATCTTAAAGCTAAGGAGTTGGCAAACTTCCGCCATTTAGTTACATTCCCGGCAAAGAACACGTCGGACGACCCCATGGTGCTGTTGAAAGAAGTCGCCGAAAGCAGTTTATTGGCTTCTTCCAGATCGGCCAGAACACCTTCGTAAATCACCTGTTGAGAGTCAAATTTAGGATAGGTGTACTCCGCTCCTGCGGTTGCCCCCTTGAGTGCATCGGTATATGGCGCATCCCCGAAAAGATCTGCGATCAAGCCGAATACCATGGCTTTCATAACCAGAGAAACGCCTTGCTGCAAAGGCTGATTAAGTTCAACCGCCTTGTCATATACAAATTTGTTGTTCCTTAAAATACCGTAGTAGCCCGACCAGTCATTACTCCCACCCCATTCATACGAATTGTGTCCACCTGCCCAGCCGTCCTTTTGCGTATGCTGCACCACACCTGCCATATCACCGTAGCCAAGTGTCACAAATGCCCTTGCCGTTTCGGTAAGCACAGTAGATAACACCATGTTGGGATTGGTTGTACCCGGGTCGGCCCCGTTCGGGTTCTTGTTCATTTCTACCAGATCCTCGGTACAGGAGAACACGGACATCAGCGAGAATACAACGCCAATTTTATATATATTTCTGATCTTCATGATAATTAAATTTAAGGGATACTAAAATGTCACGTTCAACTTCACACCCACGGGTATCACCCATGGATTCACATTATAACGCTCTATACCTTGCTTAAACTGCGTTCCGGCCTGAGTACCTGTCGATGCCTGGTAGGCGCTTTCCGGGTCAATATTCACTTTGGCAGCAGTCCATAACATGATGTTACGGCTATACACCGCTACACTTGCATCCTGAAGTTTCAGGGATTTGCTCCATTTAACAGGTAACCCGAATGAAAGAGAAACTTCCCTTAGCTTTACATAGGATGCATCAAACATCGCAGGCTGAATGAAATCCCATGGATTAGCCGCAGCATAAGGCGCTGGCTGCGTGCCGGTTTTCACGCGGGATATGGGTCCCGGAGTAATCGTTTCACCCAGGTTCTCCACATATACTGGTTTTCCAGCGTCATCAACACCATTCTGATACACCCCGGGAATGATTACACCACCATAGGGAAGCACCGCACCAAAGAATGTGGGAAATGATGTCTTGTCCGGTGTTGGGTATCCCACCTGCGGAAAGTTATTTCCACTAACCTTGATATGTGTTTCGGCATTGGCAACCAGCCAGTCTCTCAATTCTTTTCCTGAACGGCCTTCGGCGTCTATCAGACGGTCAAGAGCAAGTTGAGTTTGTCCATTGCTCATCCCGTAGCGGTAGGTTTGAGAAACAAAGTTTCCGCCATTTCTCCAGTCCAGCGTAAAGTTCAGGCGAAGATTTTTATACGAAATCGAGTTCTGAATACCCATAATAAACTTGGGGTTGAAGTTCCCGATCTTGTTTCTGCTCGCCTGCCCGGCTGTTTCTACTTTGTAAAACGCCCAGCCATACGTTGCGTCACGCTCTAGCAAAGGATAACCAAAATAAGGAGATGCCGGATCTTTTACGGTACGGATGGTTGGCCCGTAAATGTCACCTACGTCCTCCCCTTTATAAGTCCATGCGCCGCCTTTTGCTTCTTCCCAGAAGGTAAAAAATGGCATTTCATCGGCTAGCTCAATGACCTTCGTGCGGTTACGTGTCCAGTTGGCACTGATATCCCACTTAAAATTGGCCGTTTGAATAGGCGTACCGCCGAGGGTTAATTCTATACCCCTGCTTCTCAAAAGACCTGCGTTGATGTTCTTGGAAGTGAAGCCGGTCGAACTGGCCATAGCCGTATTAAAAATCTGGTTCTCGTTGTCGACCACATAGGCAGTTGCAGCAAGATTCAATCTGTTTCTGAAAAGCGTAATATCAATACCTCCTTCATAAGAAGTGGCTTTTTCTGGTTTCAGGAAAGGATTCAAAAGGCTCCCTGATGTGGCCAAACGTGGCACATCACCCCAGGCGCCTGCATTGCCCAATGTCTGCAATAACTGATATGGCGCAGCATCATTTCCTACCTGTGCATATCCACCACGGAGTTTGATCAGATTGATTTCATTCGGCAAACGGAACATTTCATTCACCAGAACACTCACCGATGCCGACGGGTAAAAATAGGGATCGGCGTTAGGCAAAGTACTGGACCAGTCCTGGCGGGCACTTACATCCAGATAAACAATGTCTTTGAAACCCAGGGTGGTCATCGCATACAAGCTGTTAATCCCCCTCTTGAAACTACTGCTAGAGTAGTCAAGACCAGCAGGCAGAATATTCTGCAAGGTATATACACCCGGCACCACAAGTCCTGCCTGTCCTTTTGATCCTGCATAGGAGCTATTCCCATTCTGCCTTCTGATGTTACCACCTACGGATGCAGAAAGACTCAGGTGACCCAGGTTCTTTTTATATGTAGCCAGAAAGTCGGCATTGCTTTCAAAAGATTTCATGTTCTGAAGACCATATACACCGTTTTTATCGTCCGTATAGCTTTTTGCAATTTTCGTGTTGCGTTGCTCATTATACGTATCCAAACCATACCGTACCATCAACGTCAGGTCGCTGGTAATATCCCAGTCGCCGCGAATGTTGCCGTAGATCCGGTCACGTACAAATCCGTTGTTCACTTCGTAGGCCAGAAAATAAGGGTTATTACCGGAGACGAACGATCCTACTTTTTGTTGAAGCCCTTCCTGCCCTGGCACCCAATAATCGCGCAGGTCGTTGATATTCACGTGCGGAGAAACATTGTATGCCCATTGCAAAGGGTTGGTACCACGTTCCGTGGAAGGACGGTTGTTTGCATTGTTTCTGCTGATGTCCAGATTGGTACCCAGCCTGAATTTCTTCGCAACTTTAATGCTTGAATTGATATTCAGCGTATTACGAAACAGATCCGAATTCGGGATAATGCCGTGGTGGTTCATGTTGGCGTAGGAGATGCGGTAATCGTAATTTTGAGAACTATTGGCAACAGATACCCCATTGGTGGTAGTAACCCCTGTTCGTACAAAATCTTTGATGTTGTTGGGATGTGACACCAGCGGGGTAGCAACCTTCTTACCATCCGCACCTACAGGGCTGTTCCATTGTACTGCACTATAGCCTTTGTCCAGCATGGCACCAAACCCGGCTGCTATACCTTCCTGAATAATCGAATTCAACGGGTTGGTAAGTGGATTCCCCGAAACATCCGCCGGAATAGCCGAGAACTGACCCGGCCCCATGGAGGTCTGCCACCTTAAAAAACGGTAAGGTTTGTCAAAAACGGTATTCGAAGTAACACTAACCGTCATTTTTTCTACGCCCTTCCCGGTTTTGGTGGTGATCAGCACCACCCCGTTACCTGCACGAGAACCATAAAGCGCGGCAGCACTTGGTCCCTTCAGTACCGTCACACTGGCTATATCATCCGGATTGATACCGGATATGGCGTTACCATAATCCACGCGGTTGTCATTTCCTATCTGGGTTACGTTGTTCAGTGAGTTGGCAACAGGTACACCGTCAATCACGAATAACGGCTGATTGTCACTGCTCAGCGAGGTTGCACCCCGGATAACCATGCTCACCGAAGACCCGGTTCCGCCCGTCTGATTGATGGTCACACCGGCCACTTTACCACCCATGGCGTTCAGCACGTTTTCCTGGGCTACCCGGTTAAATTCCTTACCATCCACTCTTCCGATGGAATATCCCAGCGATCGCTCTTCTCTTTTGATTCCTAATGCGGTCACCACCACTTCATTGAGGTTTTCTTCACTGGGCGAGAGTACTGCATCCACCACACTCCGGTTGCCGACAACAATCTCCTGAACAACATAGCCTACAAAGGAGAAAACCAAAACAGGATTGTCACCGGTTACATCAATCGAATATTCACCGGCTGTGTTGGTAGTACTTCCTTTTTGCGTTCCCTTTAGCACTACATTCACGCCGGGCATTCCTGAACCGTCCTCTTTCATGCTCACCTTTCCGGTAATGGTTCTGTCCTTACTCATGTCCGCGGTATTGCGAGGTTTGGCTGTTGCCGGCCCGGCGTCCACCTTAAATGGTTGGATCAAAATCATCAATACCACCAACAAGCTCAGCGCCTGCCGGAATAATCGCGTAAAATCATTTTTCATAGAATTTGGGTTTTAAAGTGAACGTCCGGTAGCATGATAATTAAATTGTTAAGGTTTACTAAGCAAAACACAATGATACAAGGCTCTCAGAAATATCTCATTCGGGTCAAGATTAAGGTTATGTTATGTATGCATACTATTTTATGCGTTAAAATTAACCTATTCACAATTCGGTAAGAATTGAGACTATTTCACATATGATACTTTCGTATGAATAATTTAGACTATTCATTTTTTGAAAAAAATAATAATAGTAGAATTCTGCAAACTTTTCCTTGGCCCAGACCTTCACGTTTCACTCATGACACGAACCGTCAGAAGACACCAGTTCATTCCGAAAACCATTCATCCCCAGTTGTTAAATAAACCCCAAACATGACAACTGGGCAAACCATCACACCCCGTGTGCTTTTCTAGATTATCATTTAGTAATTCCTTAAAAAAAACAAATTATACGATAGTACTATTTGCCATGGATCTTGTATCTACTTCATCCAAGTCATGGCGATTCCAAAAACCCTTGAAATCAAGCGTGCATTATTAAATAACAACCCCATTCACTATGAAGAGAAAAAAAAACAATTACTGAAAAAGCATTTTGCGGTTCATTAATCGCAAAAAATGCACCCAACAAGTGACAACGGTATGAAACTACTGTTAAAGCTTAACCTATGCGAATATTACGGAATAAGGAAATCCGACACGAAGTAAACCACGAAAATTTATGACCAATTTTACTAACCTAATCCAAATTCAATGAAAACCTCTATGTCAACCAATAAAAAGAGGGTCTGCTTCCTCTTTGGTGTATGGCTCCTCTGTACAGGTGTCGTCGCCCCGCTAGCCTTTGGAAACCGAATGGAGCAGAATGGTAAGAACACCAAGGCACAGCGTACAATCACGGGCAAAATCACTGCTGAAAAGGATGGCTCAAGCCTTCCGGGTGTAAACATTCTCCTCAAAGGAACCACCACAGGTAGCTCCACTGACGTGAACGGCAACTATTCCATTGCAGTAGGCGATGGAGCCGGGCAGGTTTTGATCGTTTCTTATATCGGATACGTGTCTCAGGAACTAGTTGTTGGAAACAGCTCTGTAATTGACGTCAGCCTCGCAGAAAGCGCTGAGACTCTGAACGAAGTTGTCGTAACCGCTTTGGGGCTCTCAAAAAACGCCAGGCAACTGGGCTACGCTACGAATTCCCTTAACGCTAAGGACCTCGAAGTAGGTGGAACGTCCAACCCTTTGAAATCACTGGAAGGAAAACTTACCGGTGTTCAGATGAACAGCCTTAACTCTTCTCCTACCTCCTCAGTAATGTTCAACATCCGCGGAGCTACTTCACTCGCAGGGATCATGAAGGGAAATGACTCCAAGAGTAATATCAATAATGCAACACAACCATTGATCGTACTGAATGGTGTGCCTTTGATGTCAAACAGTGTTGGTACTACTGCAGGTATTGACGTGGGTAACTACATGAACTCCATCAATCCCAATGACATTGAGAACATTTCCATTTTGAAGGGAGCCAGCGCTTCTGCGCTTTATGGCTCTTCTGCTGGTAATGGTGTAATTCTCATTACAACCAAATCAGGAGCTCAGGCGAAAAGAGGTCTTGGTGTTTCTGTAAGTAGCTCGGTCTCTGTTGACCGTGCCTATAGTGCGCCTCCTGTACAGCGACAATTTTTCCAGGGTGGAGAAGAAGGAGAACCAATGACCGATGACAAAAAAGGTTTGGGCTGGGCTGTTAATGATACAAAAAACAATGTGGATCCGCTGTGGAGATGGGATATTGTAAATCAGAAATGGGAAAAGTCAATCCTTGAGGCACGTGGCGATCAGAACCCTTTGCTTGCTTTCCTTAAGACGGGTGTTATGCTGGATAACAACGTAGCTGTAACCGGCAACTATGACAAAGGAAACTACAGGTTCAATGTAGGTAACATGACTTACTCAGGTGTGATACCAAGTAATAAAACAATCCGTACCAACGTATCTTTTGACGCACAATACAAGGTAAACAAGAAAGTTTCCATATCTACCCAGGCATCGTATTCACGCACTTTTGCTCCCAACGCATCACACATTCAGGGTAAAAGGGAAGACAATCCACTTGCGCATGCCATGTCTATGCCGATCAACATGCCAAAGATGTCAGTTTGGAAAGATGCGGACACCTGGTTGACTGACTGGACTGGTACATATCAAAACACGCCTTATTTAAAAAACCCCGGAGAGGCTCGTTTGAGCAGGGTAGATGCGAAGGGTTTTGACAAAGCCATAGGAAAAAACGGCCCATATTTTGCGGCTGAAAACGTGGTCCGGACATTTGCAAAGGACATCGTTTTCGGGAAAGTTCAGCTGGACTGGAAACTTTTTGATCCTCTGAATTTCACAGTGCGTACTGGTATGAACCATGAGAATTTTGCTTTTGAACGCAAAACGCCCTGGGGTTCTGAAAGAGCTGAAAAAGGTGGATACGAGCAACAGAACAGCAACAACCTCTCTGTTAACACGGACGCCTTGCTGGCATTCAACAAAACCTTCTTGAATGACCAATTCTCGGTGGATGCATTGGGAGGCTTTTCGTACAAATTTTCTGAAGCCAATAGCTCCCGATTTGGCGGAAGTGAGTTGACTACGCCCAATTCTTTCAACTTTGCCTCCTTGCCTGCTGCTGTGAAGCAGGCAGCTGAATTCGACCGGGGATACTCCTCAAGAAGCTATGGCGCTTATGCAACCGCAACGCTGGGTTGGAGAAGTACCGTTTATCTTGAATTAACCGGACGTAATGACTGGGTGGGTATTCTTAACAGCGAAAAGGCCAGCCATTTTTACCCAGGAGCATCATTAAGCTGGATCGCATCAGAGACATTTAAATTTGGACCTGCTATCAACCTGTTGAAGCTGCGAGGAAGTTATTCTCAAACTGGATATGGAATCGGAAATCCTGTTAATCTGGATAAATATGGCATTTCGGGCAATACTTGGGGAGCTGTACAAATGGGATCGATCGGTGGTGACCTTATCGATGCCAGCATTAAGCCCGAATTAAACGTAACTCAGGAGGTTGGCCTTGATTTCAGAGTGCTGAATAGCAGAGTAACGGGAGAATTCACTGCTTATTCTAAGAACCACATCAATCAAATCCAGAATCTCCCTGTTGTGGGTTCCACTGGTTTTAGCTCCGTATTAACTAACATGGGGTCTGTAATATCGAAAGGTATTGAGCTTTCGTTAAGAGTCGTGCCCATCCGCACGAAAGACTGGGAAGTGGGAATCGGTGGTAACTTATCCACTTTCAATGCAAAAATCCAGGAGCTTGATTCCCGTTTTGCCGAGAAATTCTATGGATATGCCGGCACGGCGAATTTATCGCTCTTCAAAGGATCCAAAGTGGGCGATTTGTATGCACAGGCACCTATTCCTTATGTTCAGTCCGGCAAATATAAAGGGATGATGCTTACAGGAATGAGCGGTATTATTGAAGAAGCGGTCACAACCACGGACCACATCAGAAAACATGGTTATTTGGGTAATATGAACCCAAAAGCAATCATGGGTTTCAATGTGGATGCGAAATATAAAAACTTCAGGTTTAATGTAGTGACGAGCCTGAGAGTGGGTGGGGTGTTCATTTCAGAAACACAGAAAATCATGATTGATGACGGTATGGCAGACATCAAGAAGATTTATGGTGACGACTACGACAAATTGTTTACTGGCGGTCGTTTTGCAGGTGGTTTACCTAGTATGCCTAACCCAAATGCAATGTTCCCAGGTGATGGCTATGAAGACTACCGCGAGAAAATGCAAAGCACCATGACTTTGTACAATGGAGACCCACGGTACTTTGGATACTGGAATGCAGTATATATTGATCCAAATATTGACTTATCTAAGCTTACTGCGGAAGAAAAACTAAACCTTCCTGATGCAGCGTATATCAAAAATGGCGACGATCCAAATAAAACGATCTATTTGAACCCATACGCTATGGAGGGGAATGAATTGTGGTCGGGCGCGCAATTCAGAACGCACGATGCAACTGCATTTAAAATTAAGGAAATAAATCTAACCTATCAGTTCAATAAATCTCTTGTGCAGAAACTGCATTTGCAGGATTTATCGCTTACCTTTTTTACCAAGAATGTTATGTTCTGGGCTAAAAACAGGATGAACGAAGACCCTGAAACTGCCTTTAATGATGGTGTATCGGGTATGGGTGTGGCGCAATTTGGTTTACCTCCAATGCGTACAATGGGCTTGAAGCTTGGTGTTAGCTTTTGATGAACTTTAAAACAGAAATTATTATGATCAAGTTAATTAAATATGTAACCCTGTGCTCGACACTGGCATTTGCTACATCCTGTGGCGACCAGTTGAGACTGGAAGAAAGAGAAGCTTCCTTTAATAAAGATTATTTTACTTACTCTCGGTATCAATTGACCACTTCAATTGTAAGTGTTGCTAAAATTTATGGCAAAGCTGCAACAGATGCACCACGAGGACAGGCGGCTATGTACTTTATGGATTGCTATAGTGGCGACCAGATACCCGCCTTTTACACTAAAACAGATCCAAACTGGTTATATCAGGACAAGAATGTCTATGCGGGTTCGGGAGACGAAGATGGTCAGCTTAGAACACTAGAGGCTGTAAAAAAGCTGGCAACAACTGAGGGAAACATGGCTAATGTGGCTGCTGCCGATATCCTCAAATGTGTGGTGGGAGCCTACCTTACCGAAAAATACGGCGATATTCCGTTTACTGAGGCTGTTCAGGGAAGAACTGGGGATCTGTTTCCAAAATTCGACTCGCAAAAGATGGTTTATGAAACCATGTTTGCGATGCTGAGTAACGCGGTTGCCATTTTATCTGATGCAAATAGTAAAGGTTTACCTGCTGAGTCTGATGTATTATTTAAAGGCGACAAAACAAAGTGGATTAAATTTGCGAATTCCCTGAAGTTTCGTTTGATGGTGCATTCTTACGATGCATTCAAGAAGGCTGGAAAAGACCTGGCCGCTGACATGCAGGCAATTGCTGGCAGTACCAATTATATGTCGGCGGTAGCGGACAATGCCGGCCTAACTTTCCCAGGCACGGTCGAAAAAGATGCATGGTATATGCAAAGAACATGGGGAACAGGAAACACTTTTACCGAGCAAAAACCTTCCAAGTATCTGATCGACCAAATGGTTGCTTTTGACGATCCTCGGATGTATGTTATTTTTGCTCCTGTACTTTCACCGTTGTCAAGTAAGCCAGCAAAAGTGGATGAAGTAGTTAAGATCAATGGTTTTTCATACACGATTAACCATTACCCGGCAACTGCTGCCGAAGCAGCAGCATTGACAGCTGCAGGAAGAGACCTGAACGGTAATGTAACATCGGTTCCTTATGTTCTGGATGCAAAGTGGTTTGGAACTCCCAACCCCACGAATGTCCAAGCGCAATATGGCGGAACAGGCCTAACTGGAAGCAATGGTTTCTACGATAATCGTCGCCTTACAGGGTTCTCCACTTTGCTGGCGAAGGTAGCTGATCCTCGGCTCAAAGCCGTATTGATGGAAGCTGACGAAATGGCATTCCTGCTTGCAGAGGCACGTCAAAAAGGATGGATTTCGGCAGGGACTGTGAAGGGTCACTACGAAAATGGTATTAAGCTATCCTTCCAGAGATGGCAAATTGAAGATGGCACCAAACCTGCTACGCATATAGGGTCAGATAAAATTGTTGACGACTTTACTGCATATTACGCAAAACCAGGTGTAGCGCTCGATGGAACGGCTGCCGACCTTGACAAAATTGCAACCCAGAAGTGGCTGTCTATGCTTATCACCAACCAAAACGAGGCTTACACCGACTACAGGAGAACTGGCAAACCTGCATTTATTGGTAAAATAGCTCCATCGTTCGGTTCATACACGTATCCACAACGTTACATGTATCCATTGGATGAAGCAAGTAACAACAAAGAAAATTACAATGCTGCTGTTTCTGCATTGGGAGGAAAAGATATTGCATCAGCAAAGATGTGGATCTTAAACTAATCTTGTTCTAATATAGCAATTGAAAAAGGGTGCCGTTATTGCAAACGGCACCCTTTTTTTGCTATCACCATTATTGAAAACCTACTATTTGCCTAAGGAAAAGACATTTTCCTCAGGCACTTGCTCCATAGGGCGTTTTTTGATTGCGTTGATTGAGATATACGCTGTTAAAGAGATGATAATCTGAGTTTCAATAAACCCGCGATCATGTTCAGGAAAGGACAATAGAACCGCAGATTCCGTCTAAATAAAACAAATGCTACCTGAATATCAACCTCATGCATTTAATGCTAACAGTCTGATCGATTCCTTTTGATCAAGCCCACTAAGCTTTGGCATACAGGTTTTTCGGAAAGTTAATTTTCCAGGGAAATTGATTGGGAAGTAACGGTTAAAGCAGCCCCAAAAAACTCACCGCACCTTGGGAGAATCTACATGCAGTTCACTTTCCCGTAGCAAACTAAAAAAATAAACTTCTAAGGCATCGGAATATTTTCGCCTCTCTTCCTCGTTGTTAAGGCAAGTAAAAATCTCTGAAAGTTCTTCCTCCGAAAGCTTATTGCTGATCAGCTTGTTGATCAAATTTTCTGCCCGGGAAAGTGACATAATAATGGCGGATTAGTACGATTATGATACTCAATGCTGAAAAGAAAGTACTATCTTTCACGGCTTTTTTTTCAACATGATCGATATCCACATCATGTCTTCAAGCAGCATTAAACAATACTTCTTACATAATTATCACTGCATACGCATGCCAAGCTATTTAGCTGTATTTTTGAGCGAATAACATCAAGTAAATAAGGAATACCTCGTTTCAACACTGAAACAAACTGAGAAGAATCTGCAAAATGCACCGGTACAAAATAATATGCTTACTAGTCCTACTCAGCGGCTTCGCTAAATCCATCTGTGCACAGCCGGTCACACCCACTGAAAACAGGCAGGTCATCATTGGCAATGTGATTGTTGAAGGCAATCACCGCACGAGGGGAGCGATCATCCTCAGGGAAATGGCCATCAGGTCCGGAGACTCAATCCCCGCACCAGAGCTGGACGAAAGAATAGAAATAGACAGGCGAAAAGTAGTGAATACCAATCTGTTTATTACCGTGGCTATCTTAACAAAACCCAATGAAGACTCCATCAGGACAGACATCCGGATATTGGTAAAGGAGCGCTGGTACCTGATCGTCTTCCCGGTATTCAGCCTCGCCGACCGGAACTTCAATGAATGGTGGTATGAACGTAAAAGGGACATCCGGCGCACCACCTACGGTGTTTACATGAGTTATGGCAACGTAACGGGCCGGAACGACAAGCTTCGCTTTTTGGCTGAATTTGGCTTTATACCCAAATTTGACCTGTCCTATTCCCTCCCCTATATCGACAAAGCCCAGAAAACAGGAATTACGGTGGGCGCTTCGTACTTGCTGAATAAAAGCATGGCCTTTCGTACCTGGCGGGACAAGCTCGATTTTGTCAACAGCGAAGCGATCAACCGGGAGCGTTTCTACACTTTCGTCAACATCACCCGGCGAAACAAGTATTACACCTTTCACTCGCTGGATCTGCGTTACAGCCACGCCAACATCTCAGATACGATAGCAGCTCTGAATCCCAATTATCTTTTGGACCGCCACACGAGGCAGAACTTCTTTCAGCTGACCTATTCATTCAGCTACGACAAACGCGACAATGCACAGTATGCGCTCAGCGGGCAAACCGGCGGAATCCAGATCTCTAAACTGGGGTTACTTCCCATGGATGACATCAACCAGCTGTATGTGTACGGATCCTACCGGAAATACATACCCATTTCAAGGCGCTGGTATGCCAACACAGGCGTACGGTTCAGGGTTTCCGCACCCAAGCGCCAGCCCTATTTACAGACGGTCGGGCTTGGTTACCGCAATGACCTCGTGCGCGGCTATGAACTGTATGTTGTGGATGGACAGGACTACGCGCTCTTAAAAAGTGAGGTCAAACTCAAGCTATTTTCGATACAAAAGCAGTTTTCCTGGATCCCCATCAGTCAGTTCAACACCATTCCCATTGCGGCTTACCTCAATACCTTCGCAGATGCCGGATATGTTCAGAACAGGTACCCGGAGCTGAGTAATACCGGACTCGGCAATAAAATGCTTTACGGTGCAGGAGCAGGCCTGGATGTAGTCACATTTTACAACATGGTGGTCCGTCTCAACCTCACCTTCAACGCAAAAGGAGAGCGCCGTTTCTTTTTCAATGTCTCCCGGGAATTCTGATCATCTGTATTCACTTATCGAGCCAGTTCCTGAGGCAGGCTCCATTCGGGAAAACACATCCGTGGCTGTTTTTTATGGACAAATGGCGTGATATTTTAGGAGACAGATCAGGAATCGTTCAAACCATTTTGTTAAATTTATTTGATCTGCATCGCTTGAAAGAATGAATTGGCTATTTTTGCACTAAACATTGTTTCAACAAGAGATAAGCATCACACATTAAACACTTCACAACTGAATGAAAAATTACTTTCCCCATGGCACGTTCCCTAAACTTTCCTTCGCGGTCGTTTCTATCCTATTTTCCATGGTAGTGCTCTATGGTTGCCAGACCCAGACCAAGGAGGAAACGGTTGAGAAAACAGATTCAGCCATTTTGGCCAACCCCGCCCAGCCAGAATTAAACAGTGATCAGTCTGCTTTGTTAAAAACGGCCGTGGGCGATGCGGACAACGGTATAGTACGTGGCGTATCGTTTGGCGATCCGATTTCAAAAGTAAAAGCAACCGAAACGTTTGACATGTTTGAAGAAACGGTGGATCACCTGGGTTACACAGTCGAAACCGCCCAGCTCGAATCCATCGACGTACAGTATTTTATCAACCCGGAAAAACAGGTAACTAAAATTCAGATTGATGTATATCTCAACAGCGGAGACGCGACGACCCAACTGTGGAATGCTGGTAAAAATTATTTTTCCAAAAGCTATGACGCGCCCAAAGAGGAAAATAAAATAATCACCTGGAACAAAAACTCCGTGAAGGTGCAAATGGAAGACGTTACAAAAGGAAAAGATTTTGGTCTGAAATTCGTATTTACACCCACCAATAAGAACGCACTCGCACTTAAATAGCCATTGGCAGCGGGCGGCCAGCTGTGGGCGGCTAGCTGTGGGAGACAAAGCAAATAAAAAAACTGCAACAAATTGATTTAAAAGAATTACACATATAAATCATTAAATAAATTTCTCTTAGTATTTAATATGAAATACCATAAGCTGGCTATATCGGGCGTACTTCTTTTATTGTCAATAAACGTATCGGCACAAAAGCCTTCGAAAAAAGATTATCTGATCACCATCAAAACGGAGAAAGGTGTGATGCACGCCATCCTGTTTGACGAAGCGCCCAAACACAAGGCTAACTTCATCAAACTGTCCCAGGAAAAATTTTATGACGGCTTGCTTTTTCACCGGATCATTGAGGACTTTATGATCCAGGGCGGGGATCCTAACTCGCGCAATGCGAAGGAGGACGACCGGATTGGCAACGGCGACAATGGTTATAAGATTCCTGCAGAGTTCAGTCCCAAACTTTTCCACCAAAAAGGTGCACTGGCTGCCGCCAGGGACAACAATCCTGAGAAAGAATCAAGCGGATGTCAGTTTTACATTGTTGAAGGGCGCAAATGGAACAATGCCGACCTGGACAAACAGGCGGCGCGAGCGGCCAGAAAACCAACAGAAGCGCAGCGAAAAGTATACGAGACGGTGGGTGGAACGCCACATCTGGATGGCGCATACAGTGTATTCGGTCAAGTCATCGATGGCCTGCCCGTTATCGACAAAATAGCCATGGAGCCTCGCGATGAACGGGACCGCCCGAAAACAAATCTGACGATGACCGTTTCAGTCAAAAAGATGAAAAAGAAAAAGATAGCCCGAAAATACGGGTATAAGTTTGAGGCATAAAAGTCGTTATCAGCAATCGGCTATCAGCTATCAGCAGTCAGACTGAGTTCGAGTGGCGCACTTCCACCCGAACTACACCACTGATTTTCCACCGGCATCAGTAAGGTGGCTTGTATAATTCAATTCAGACCATTGATCCATCTAAAATAAGCGAAAATTCAGGAATATAATTATATAAAAAACATTTAAATCTTAAAACAGATACGCATTTAAACTACAACATTTTGCCATCACACACCAAAAAACGCATTCTCGTAACCGGCTCTAACGGACTCCTGGGACAAAAGCTGGTGGAGCAACTGGCCGCAACCCCGGGTATTCATACCATTGCCACTTCAAAGGGGCAGAATCGCCTGCCTGCATTCTATGGATACGAGTATTACGAGATGGACATCACCAATCGCAAACAGGTGGAAGCGGTGATTAAGATTGCCAAGCCGGACGTGATTATCCATACCGCGGCCATGACCAATGTGGATCAGTGTGAAATGGAAAAAGAGGAATGCTGGAAATTAAATGTGACGGCTGTGGAGTACCTGATTGAGGCCTGTCAGAGACACCACGTTTTTTTTGTTCATGTGTCTACGGATTTCATCTTCGATGGCACGGAGGGCCCGTATAAGGAAGACGATGTGCCAAACCCTGTAAGCTTTTATGGATGGAGCAAATATGCTGCTGAAAAGCTGGTTTCACATTCAGAGCTTCAATGGGCCATTGCCAGAACTGTTCTGGTATATGGTATTGCCCACGACATGAGCAGGAGTAATATTATTCTTTGGGTAAAAAAATCGCTGGAAGAAGAAACACCGATCAAGGTCGTGACCGACCAGTTTCGCACACCTACCCTGGCTGAAGACCTTGCTATGGGATGTTTTTTAATAGCTGACAAAAAAGCGCAGGGGATTTTTAATATTTCCGGAAAGGATCTTCTTACACCGTATGAAATGGCGATGGCAACAGCTGATTTTTTCGATCTGGACAGTACGCTCATTTCGCCGACGGACGCCTCCGCTTTTACCCAACCTGCACGGCGACCACCCAGAACCGGATTTGACCTAAAAAAATCCCGGAATGTATTGGGTTACGAACCACGTACATTCCGGGAGGGCATTGCCTTGCTGGCTCAGCAAGCTGGGTATATCAACAAGTAAAAGATCAAGCTCTCTCAATAACCGATAAATCCAGAACAAAACCAGGAAATACGGGCTCCCCATAGAGCTGAACGTCCATACTTTGGTATTGGATCACTTCATGGTTGGCAGCATATACATATACTTTTTGATCAAAACGATCTATAAGCCAGCCCAACTGGCACCCGTTTGCCATATACTCATCCATTTTATTTAAAAGATAGGTTAAGTCGTCTGATTTGGATCGAACTTCCACAACAAACTCCGGACAAAGGGGAGCAAATCTTTCCTTATCCTCTTTCGATAAACGATCCCATTTATGTCTGGAAACCCATGAGATATCCGGTGACCTGACCGCTCCATTTGGCAAAGTGAATCCGGTTGATGAGTCAAATAATTTCCCGGGAATTTTGTGACTGTGAATCCAGACCCCGATTTCGACTAAAATGTCGGAGTTAAAACCTCCTGTTAAACTTCCAGTTGGCGACATAAAGATGATATTTCCGTTACTATCACGTTCAAAATCAATCGTATCGTTCATACGGCATAACTTGAAGAACTCATCTTCACTCATTATCTCCCCGACATGTAGGGTTAAAGGCATATTCATGACGCTTACACTTTAACATTCATTTTGCTTATAGCAACTTACTAATTATTCCTCAATTTCAAAAAAAGGCACCACTTCTATCAATATAGCTTCTCGTAATATTCTCTTGCCATCCTGTCGGAATCGAAGAACTCACTGACATCATCCATACTGTTGAGCACCAGCTTTTCCCAGTCATCTCCTTCTTTGTAATAGGTCGGTAAAACTTTGGTTTCTAACACTTCAAACAGACTATCGCAATCCTGCTTGTTGATATCGGGGCCCTCTGCAACAGGAAGTATAAAAGAATTTTCTCCGTCTTTGGCAAACTCACAGATCCAGCCATCGTAAGTGGAAACATTCACTGAGGCGTTCATCGCTGCGGTCATCCCGCTGGTACCAGAAGCCTCGCGGGTCACTATGGGCGTATTGAGCCACACGTCGGATCCGTCTTTGAGTAATTTCGAAAGTCCAAGCTCGTATCCGGTAAGCACTGCCATATTGGGGAAATAATGGCTGAGATAATACAGATGATTAAAAGTATCAATCGCCCCTTCATCTTTGGGATAGGGCTTACCTGCCCAGATGATTTGCACCGGATATTGGGTGTTATTCAACAGCTTTTTGAAACGTTCCACATCCCAGGTAATCATATCGGGACGCTTGTAAGCGGCAAAGCGCCGGGCCCATACCAGGGTTAATACATTGGGATCAAAAATTTTTCCGGCCTGATCGGCTACGGTTTTAAACAAAACACTTTTTAATTCTTTTTTCCTTTGACTGATAGCACCCCCATCTTTATTTACTCTGGCCGCTTCGAGTTCCGGATCCGTCCAGTAGGCTTTATTCTGCGCATTGGTAATGTGTGTGATCTCACAGATTTTCGGATACACCTTCCACATTTTACGTGACACCTCTCCGTGCAATTTGGAAACCCCGTTTGCCTTCCGGCTTAGCCGCAACGCTGCCAGCGAATGATTGAAAACATCGTCCTGAATACCGGTGATTTTCCTGACCGTGGCAAGTGGTACTCCGGAGAAAAATCCGAGTCCTTCCAGAAATTGGATGTTGTGCTTCTCATTTCCTGCCTCTTCCGGTGTATGCGTCGTAAACACAATCTTTTTCTTCAATTCGGAAACCTTTTTAAATTTCTTAAACAAAGGAAACACCGCCGAAATGGCATGGGCCTCGTTGAAATGGTAAACTTCCGGCTCATGTTTTAGCTCTTCCAAAAGCCTCGCACCACCTATCCCCAGCACCATACACTGCGCCACTTTCATGGTAACATCCGCATCATACAACGAATAGGAAATGGCCCGCACCGATGCGTCATTACCATCCGTGTCGGTTGTCAGAAAAAACATCGGGGCGGTCTGGAACACCTCAGGCGACAAATAATAAGCTGCGACCCAAACCTGCTTACCTAGAATAGGTATCTGGAACCGTACGCCGGTATCCTTAAGGAAGTGGTATATTTTCTCATGAAATTCGGGCTGCATACTGCTATCCAGCTTTCGTCCCTGATCGTAATAACCATATTTCCAAAGCATGCCCACGCCGATCAGATTTTGCTTCAGTGCATATACACTTTTCATGTGGGAGCCCGCCAGAAAACCCAATCCACCCGAATAGGTTTTAAGCGCCTGATCGAGTGCAAATTCCATTGAGAAGTAAGCAACCGACTTGTTATATTTCTTATCCGGAGTGATCGGATTGGTGAATGGCAACGTGAATTTTTGTAATGGCATTGATCTATATGATTGATGAGTACTGATTGTAACAAGAAATAAAATAACAATTCGGCGAATGAAGTAAATTTTCACCAAATTATCACCTTACGACCTCCAAACCATTTGAATCAATAATATTGTGCCAACTGTTATACGCGAAGATAAGGAATTACGTCTTCCTGCTACATTTGCGAACTTTCGGAATCAGTTTCCATTCCGCGTCAGTAACATATCAATGCTTAGCCAAATTATATCCTCATCCTTGCACTTGTGACATAATCACCACGGAAAAGGGGGCACCCGATTACAGAAAAGAAGAGTTTACTGCCACTTTTTAGCAATGGCGATAGCCGTTTCCAGCATGTGTGGTGTCCAGTTTTCGACCTGCCAGTCCGATTTGGCCAAACTGGACCGGGACAGAAGATTCCGGGCATCCTCTGTCCCGACTGCCCTTTCCAGAATCAGCGATAATTCCACCTGCTGTTCATAAAGTTCTGGCACCTCCAAAGGCAGGTCGGTTAATACATCGAAATATTCTGGCAGAAAGTCATTGGTTGAGCGGGCTGAACTACCTCTGTTGTGATTCTGCACAATGAGGTCCATCTTGTAGAAATCGCGCCTGAACTGAATATGGCTTTGTTCCGTTTCAAGAGCCGTACCCAATTGTTCCATTACAACAAATTTGAGTTTGGGACATAGATTCAACACTTTTCGGAGCAAATGGAACACCTCTTCGGGTACAGCGTCATCGTGGGTATCGCGCCGTATGCGGCCCTTTGGCGCAGGATCGTGATCCACCCAGCTACCGCCTGAAATGTGTATTTCTCTCACCCTGTCGAGTGGGTATAAATTCAGAAGGGTATCGTCCGCAATATTGAAGTTATGGAGCTGACAGTAAAGATTATGAAGATCCAGAATAATGAAACCATTTGTAGGTAGGATTAATTTCTCCAGAAAATCTCCGTGGTATTTCACTTCATCCAGAGTGTACGAAAACGCGAGATTTTCGAGCCCGACCGGACACCGGCAGGCATCCTGAATTCGGCGTAAGCGATCTCTGCCAAGCGCCAGGGTAGCCTCAGTGAAAGGAACGCTGATGGGAGCCCCTTTGTGAAAGTCGACACCGGTCATAAAACCGAAATGCTCCGTAATATGATCAAAACGAAAGGTTTCACACATCCTCCTCAGGCGGTCCAGCCATTCCTGCTGGGCTACTGACCACCTTCCAGAAAACAGCGAGAAAAAAACACCATGCCCGACCAGCCTTCCCTGATCCGAATATTCAGTGACCAGATCCGTGAACCAGTCAGGAATTTGCTCGTATTGGAAAAGGGTATCGAAAGCCCATTCAATGGCCTGCACTTTTTCTCCCTCGAATAATGGAAGCGCTGCTGAAAGAATTCCTGCATCCAGATTACAGGCGATTGATGCGTAAATTCGATTCATAAAGTGCTCGAAAATATCAACCCATACCGCATCCGGGACAATTATAAGGTTCTTCTTTGGCTTTTCTTTCTTTGTCCTTAGGGCCAACTTCCTGTACCGCACATGCTGTTACAGTGGTAACGGCCACCGCCACGGCTACGGCCTGAAGAATAGATTTTGGAATCTTCATGTTTTTTTTGGTTTAAGTAAATAGTTTCTTCTGACAAGAAACATTCCGCATCGCTATGGTTGGAAGTCCAGCAGCATTTAATTTGCTCACTATGTAGACCTTAACATATTTTAGCTAAAATCAGTGGAATCTTCTACCAGGGGAGCCAAACTACAATAAAAAACGCCTGCATGATTTACTCAAACAGGCGTTTCCTTTAGGACATGTAAGCCAATTATTTTCCAAATAATCTGGCCCAGAATCCTTTTGCTTTGGTTTTTGTCTCCTCGTATTGTTCGGCTGCAGCCTGTTTTACCTCCTCATATTGTTCTGTGGCCTTTGCCTTCAACTCAGCGGCTTTAACCTGCGCCTCGGCAAGTTTTTCAGCAGCCAGTTCTTTGGCATCTTCAAAGGCCTCCTCCGCGTCCTCCTTCAGATCAGCAAGCTTTTCAGTCGCATCTGCGGTAAGTTCCTGTGCTTTATGTTTGGCTTCGTCCAGTTTTTCCGATGCAGCTACCTTCAATTCATCCGCCTTTGACGAAAGTTCTGTCGCCAATTCCTGCGCTTTCACTTTTCCTGCTGCTATGTTCAGTTCCACCTCATTCTGAAGTTGTTCTGCCTTAGCCGAAAATCCGGTTTTCAAATCTTCTATTTTATCCTCCGCTGCTGCTTTTAAGTCAGCTGCTTTCGCTTCAAAAGTGGATTTGGCCTCCACAGTCGCCTCCTTTACCTCTTCCAATTTTTCTTCGGCTGATACCTTAACATCTTCCGCTTTTTCAACAACATCTGCATGTACTTCACCAGCAGTTGCCACTACCTCGTCCACTTTTTCTTCCACGGCCAACTTAACCTCACCTGCTTCCTCCACCACATGTGCCTTTACCTCTTCCACAGTATCGGCCAGCTCATCTGCTTTTTCCGACGCATCGTCCGCCACGGCTTCCTCTACATCCGCTTTTACCTCATCGATTTTTTGATCCACCTCATCCGACACTGTTTCAACCGCTGCAACCAGCGATGATTCAGACTCCTCCTTCACATCAGCTGCAGCGCTCAGCACATCGTCTGTTGCATCAGCTGCGGTTTCTTTAAACACTTCTGCCTTTTCCTTTAGTGATTCTTCTGCTTCACCTGGGACTGGTTTATCATTTTCTGCCATTGTGGATGAAATTTAGGTTAAGTGGATTTGTTTTGTAGAATCGAAAGCTACAAAGGAGTTTGCAGGCTTGCAAGCAATTAGGTTACCTTTTTGTTCAGGCTAACCTTCTTATGATCAAATTTTTAACCAACTCGTAGAATCTGTCGGGTGCTAAGGTCCGCCAGTTGTTTAATTGCAACGTGCCGCCAAAATTGATGTAGTAGTCCAAACGAAAGCGTTTCCATTCCTGCTCCACATGTTCCCGGAAGTTTACTGCCGCAATCCAGCCATCTTCGATATCATCGAACCATTCTGCATAATAATCGTCTTCGGCACCGTGAAAATCAAGGATATTCTCTCCGAGCAAAACAAACTGATTGATTCCTTCCTCCACCAGCGGATCCACAACCTGGCGTTTGAAAAACATGATATCATTGTGGAGCGTATCATTCCATTCGCCGAACACCTCGATGACACAAAAGTGTTTGTCATAATCGGCAAAGAGTATCTTGACATATAATGTCTCCGACCCGATTTCATCCCAAAGCGGGTGAATATAATAGCCATAGATATTATTTTCATAATAATCCAGATTATAGGTTCGTCCATAGAATGGCGACCGTTTATCTCTGCTGGCCACATAATGCTTCTCCCAATTGTAGTACGGCTCTATTTCCTGCATATCTGTTGTTTGTCCAGGGTCTAAAATGGCACCAAAAATAAAAAGACTCGAACGATGTTTATCATCATCCAAGTCTTTTATAAATATTATTCCTGGCAAGGAAGTTTATGAGTTCATAAGGTCAAAGTGTAAAGCCCGAAATCACCAAAAACGCATAAACCAGGCGACTTTGGACTCATCAACTCTAAACTCATCAACCAAAAACCCTACAACTCCCTGATCCAGATATTCCGGAAGCTGGTTGTATTGTTATGATCCTGCAACTTGATCGGTCCGCGACCGTGCGGAGTGACCGTAGGCTGGCCCACATAGGGGGTTGTTCCTTGAATAGCCGTATGGTTTTGAATCAAAACACCATTGTGTATCACTGTGATGTAGGGAGGAATTACCATCTGACCATCCTTATTAAAATGAGGTGCTGTGTACACCACATCGTAAGTCTGCCACTCACCTGGTCCGTTTGATGCATTTACCAGGGGCATGGTTTGCTTGTAAATCGACCCGGCCTGGCCATTGGAATAAGTTCTGTTGTTGTAGCTGTCCAACACCTGAAGCTCATATATTCCCTGCATAAAGATACCGCTGTTACCACGTCCCTGGCTTGATCCTTCTACTTTAGCTGGCGTCCGGAATTCAATATGCAGCTGATAATCCCCAAATGTTTCTTTGGTTTGGATATCACCAGACTTTGGCGCAACCGTCATTGCACCGTCGCCAACGATCCAGGGTGCAGCACCGCCATTTGATTTTGCAGACACCCATTTATCAAGATTTTTACCATCAAACAATACGATTGCGTCGGAAGGAGCTGTAAATCCCGACACCGCAGAAGAAGGCTTACCCGCTGTAACGATACGTGGAATAGGATCCCACAGCTCGCTCGACTCCGGTGTTTGCTTTGCTGGTTGTAATTGTGCGTATGATGCAAAAGCCGATGTCAAACCGAAAGCGGTAATGAATAATTTTTTCATTTTGAAAAATAACAGTTTAGTGGAATTACAGGTTGTAACGGATTACAACATTAAGCAGAAAGAACCAAACAACGCTATTCTAACCTTACAAAATGTAATTTTCCCAATTCTTATATCGTAATTTGTAAATCCAGCTTATCGCCGGCCGACGACCTGGCGAGCGGCTGCCCGAGGGTTCGTAATTTTTTCAACACCTAATCAAGTCACATTACAAGTATGCTCAAATTCAACCGTCTTTTTTTTACAATGGCAGCTGGCATTACGAGCGCGTTCATGACGCAACTCTCTTTTGCACAGCAACCCATTGCCCTGAACGATCTCAGTGCGTTTACAACAAAACCCGAAAACTGGAAGATTGTTGGTAACGCTTCCGCGGATATTTCCAAGGACAACGAACTCTCAACTACACCGGGGAAAGGCGTATTGGCCAATATCCATGCACATGGAAAATATGGCAGCCAGTATGAACTCATCACAAACCTGAAGCACGGTGACCTGGATCTTGAACTGGACTTTATGCTTGCCAAAGGATCCAACTCAGGCATTTACCTGCAGGGAAATTATGAAGTGCAGCTCTTCGACAGCTGGGGTAAAAAATCTCCCCGTTTCAGCGATTGCGGAGGTATTTACGAGCGCTGGAACGATTCCAAACCAGAAGGCGAAAAAGGATATGAAGGATACGCGCCCAGGTATAATGTTGCCAAAGCGCCAGGTCTGTGGCAGCATCTGGAAATTTCCTACCAGGCTCCCCGCTTTGATGCCAACGGCAAAAAAATCGCAAATGCCGTATTTCTCTATATCAAGCTGAATGGCGTCACCATCCACGAAAATGTCGAGCAAAGCGGGCCTACCCGCGGATCACTTACAGCGGAAGATGTAGCCATGGGGCCTCTTCGCTTTCAGGGTGATCATGGATCTCTGGCAATCAAAAACATCATGATCAATAATTTTGATAAGAAACCGGGAACCCTGTCGGGCCTTGCTTACAAAACCTATTATGGCGGGTTGCTTGAAACGGAGGATTTGTCTAAACACAAACCAGCAGGTACGGGCAAATCTGAAAAACTTTCGTGGGATATCCTGAAAGAAAACAACAATTACTCCTTTGTATATACGGGTAAATACAACGCACCAACCGAAGGCAACTATACCTTCAAATTACAAGCTTCCGGAAATGCATATCTAAGTATAGACGGTAAAAAAATAATAGGACCGGAATGGAAAACGCCAAACGAATTTCGCACCGGCTCCGTCAACCTCAAAGCAGGTGACCATACATTTGAGCTTTTCTCCAACAAAAGGGACGGCTGGATGAAACCCGCACTCGGTCTGTGGATCAGCGGTCCGGGATTCCGGGAAGTAGCACTCCATTCCAAAAGTTCCGCGGTTGCGGGCGGGTCAAGTGATCCCATCCTCATCAATGCACCTACCAATACCCTGATGCGTAGCTTCATGGATGTAAAAAAAGATGCAAAATCAAAAAGAGAGCGGGTGGTACATGCCATTTCCGTGGGCAGCCCTTCCAACCTGCACTACACCTACGATCTCGACAAAGGTGCACTTCTGCAGGTTTGGCGCGGGGATTTTCTGGATGCAACACCCATGTGGCATGACCGGGGCGACGGCTCTTCACGGCCGCGTGGAAGTGTAACGGTGCTGGGCAATGACATGCTCCTTGGAAAAGCCGATGGATCTTCCAAATGGAATAGCGATACCACCGGCAGCGGGTTTCGTCAGAGGGGGTACATTCTGAATGATTCCGACATTCCTACTTTCCAATACGAGGCTTTTGGATCCAAGGTGACGGATTATATCACCGTAGTTAACAATCAGTATTTCGAGCGAATCGTGAAGGTACTCAACCCTACGAAGGGTCTTGCGGGCCGGGTTGCCGCAGGTTCTTCAATCGAAAAGGTTTCTGACGGTCTTTATGCCGTGGACGGGAAATCGTACTACATTCAATTGACAGATAAAAACGTGAAGCCCGAAATCAGAAGCGTAAGTGGCCAGCAAGAGCTGCTGATACCGTTGCAAGGCGGTGAACTAAAGTATGCTATCCTGTTCTGATTCAATTCTCTTTTAATATACAGAAGAAACATGAAAAAAATTGCACAAGTATTAATGGTCATTTTGGCCGCTCTACCCATGCTGATGGCGCAGGAGTCGCCAAAGGAGGAGGATTTCTACAAAATCATTACACCACCTATCCCGGAGGGAATTATTCTCGAAGTAGGCGGATTGACCACACTGCCCAATGGCTCGCTGGCCATTTCCACACGCCGTGGAGAGGTATGGATCGTAGACAACCCTACAAGCCGGACTCCATTCTTCAGGAAGTTCGCATCGGGTCTCCATGAAATCCTGGGCCTCGCTTACAAAGATGGTGCACTGTATTGCGCCCAAAGGGGTGAACTCACCAAACTAGTCGACAAAAATGGTGACGGCAAGGCTGAGATTTATGAAACGGTATATTCATGGCCCGTGTCTGGTCACTACCACGAATATTCGTTTGGCCCCAAACTGGCTCCTGATGGCAGTTTCTTTGTGAGTGGAAACGTTGCTTTTGGAGACGAGGAATGGTGGAGAGGAGAGAGCCGTGTGCCCGGTCGTGGATGGATTTTTCGCATTACCAATGACGGAAAGTACGAGCCTTATGCAACCGGCGTACGCTCACCTGCCGGAATCAGTATGCTTGACGGAGAACTTTTCTATACCGATAACCAGGGCGACTGGATGGGTACAGGTGGTATTTTCCAGGTCAAAAAAGGCAGCTTCATGGGTCACCCTGCAGGGCTGAAATGGGCCGGACTACCTAACTCTCCTGTTAAACTTACCGAAAAACAATTCTTTGCGGAACGCGACAACCGTCAGAAGCGTGATGCAAACGACCGGGCGATCAAGCCAGAAAATGTGGTGAATGAAACTCCGCAATTCTTATACGAACTAAAACAGAAATACGACATGGTGCAGCTCCCTGCTGTGTGGCTGCCTTATGGCGTCCACGGCGTGTCCACTTCCGAGCTGATTAAAGACAATACAAACGGCGATTTCGGGCCCTTTACCGGCCAGGTATTCGTAGGTGACCAGGGTCAAAGCAATATCATGCGTGTGGTTTTGGAGAAGGTAAAAGGGGAATACCAGGGTGCGTCGATCGGGTTCCGCAGCGGATTCCAATCCGGGGTTTTGCGGATGGCTTTCGACAAAGACGGCTCCATGTTTGTGGGAGAAACAAACCGCGGATGGGGATCAGCGGGTGATGCCAATCAGGGTTTGCAGCGTCTGGTATGGAACGGGAAAATGCCTTTCGAAATGTATACGGTGAAAGCCATGCCGGATGGTTTTGAAATTGAGTTCACCATGCCGGTGAACCGCAAGTCTGCGGAAGATCTGGATTCCTACAAGGTGAGTAGCTACATCTACAAGCATTTCCCTGTTTATGGAAGTCCGCCGGTAAACAATCAGGAACTAACAATCAAAGGCGTTAAAGTGTCTGAGGATGGCAAAAAAGTACGTTTGGTGGTGGATGGCTTACGCCAGTACTATGTACATAAAGTACAGCTGGAAGGTGTGCGTGATGCCAACAATTCCTGGTCACTTGTGCATCCCGATGCATATTACACTTTGAATAATATTCCCGACGGCGAAAAACTAAAGACTACTGAGCTTAAAACGACACGCTCAGGAAAGGCAAGTGCCGCAGCAGTTGAACCCGTGAAGGAACATGTTTCTCCGGATGGAAAAGGTAAAGCCGTGGCAGCTGCTGCTGCAAAAGCGCCAACCTGGGAGCAGATCAAACCGATCCTGACCAGAAATACCTGCCTGGCCTGCCATGCAGCAGACAAAAAAGTGGTAGGACCTTCCTACCTGGATGTAGCTAAGCGCAAGTATACCAACGAGCAGATCGTGGATCTGATCTATAATCCCAAGCCCGAAAACTGGCCGGATTACGCAACACCGATGGCGCCTATGCCTCAGGTTCCAAAGGCCGATGCAATGAAAATTGCTGCTTATATCAATTCATTGGGAAAGTAATTTCCTGCTGATCATTTTATTAAGAGGGCTGATCCGAATGAACGGATCAGCCCTCTTTCGATATCGGGGAAACGGGTCTCTGATCCGGCTTCATTTTTCCCTTTTTCAAAACAATGTATCGACTCGTGCAAGGAGCGTATGTTTGTTGCATTAAACCATTTCTTCCTTAACTTACGTTATACAACCAAAATCAACAGCATTCGGTGTATGCAATCTTTACGGGACCCATCTTTCTTAAAATCGGTTAAGGGAAAAGTTTTACTGGGCTTTTTTGTGACTTCGCTTGCGCTGGCAGCTTCCTGGGTAATTAGCAAAGCTGCTTTCAAAGATATGCTTCACACCCTGGAAGCCGTTTCTGAACCGAGTGAGAAATTACAGCTGGTGAATAAAGTTTTCAAAAACATACTCCAGCTCGATCAGCTTCAGAATGAGAGAGTGGTAAAGGGGGACACATCGGCAAAACAATTTTTAGCACGATCGACGCAGCTTATCAGTTATCTGGACACCCTGATGCTACTTTGCATCGACAGCCGCTTGCAGGTTATTCGCCTGGATTCTATGAAAAGAATTCTGAAAGAAAGAGAAAACACCTATTCGAGCTACGTAAAGGTACGCTCCAGACTGGTGAGTAACCAGGCACTTTCCGAGGAAGTAAAAACAATATCCGGACTAATTACTACAAACAAATCAAAACCGGACAGCACCGTAGTCAAAACCGAAAAACGAACAACCACAACAACGCTTTACACCGAAACTCAGGCACCGCAGGTTCAACAACAGGAAGTAAAAAAGGGCCTTTGGACTAGAATGTTCGGGTCAAAAAAGAATAAGCAACCATTGCCCCCGCCTCCGGCTAAGATTATTCAGGAACAGCAGGTCAACGTACAGGTGGATACACTGACGGTTGCTCAGGAAAATCACACCATCGAAAAAGTAGGAGAAGCGGTGAAGGCCATCGAGACCTCGCAAAAGATCAGAACCGATCACTTTGTAAATCGTGAACAAGAACTGGCAACAACGGGAAACACACTCGTAAAACAACTACTGAGGGTGATGCAGGAGGTAGAACGTGACCTCGTGAAGCAGTCGAATAGCGAAGGTACACAGGCACAAAAAATGGTGTCGAAAAGTATAAGTCGGCTGGAATATGTGATGATGGGCTTCTTTTTTCTAACGGCCCTGCTCGCTTATCTGATCTTCGCTGATATCGCAAAAAGCAATCAGTACAAGAGCCAGCTGGAGGAAGCCAAAGAAGAGGCCGAATATCACAGCATGGCAAAGCAAAGGTTTTTATCCAACATGAGCCACGAAATAAGAACGCCCCTGCAATCCATCATCGGCTACACCGAAGCACTCAAAAATGCAGAAAGACCGAAACAGCAGGACCTGGAAACACTGCATGCTGCATCCGAACACTTACTTTATCTAGTCAACGATGTATTGGACTACAACAGAATTATTTCCAATCAGTTCACATTCGAGGACCGCACTTTCGCTATTTCGCCATTACTCAGAGAGGTCATTCAGATGCTAAGACCCACCACCATAGCCAAATCACTGGATCTTACCCTTGAAGACACTTTGCCCGCTGACCTGTACTTAAAAGGTGACCCTTTCAGGATTCGGCAGGTCCTCTACAATTTACTCACCAATGCGATAAAGTTTACCGAAAAGGGAGAGGTTACACTAAGAGCCAGCGGAGTAGAAACAAAAAAAGGGTTCAAACTGGAATTCCAAATTGCCGATACAGGAATCGGACTATCGGAGGAGCAGATTAACCGGGTTTTTAATCAGTTTGAACAGGCGGATCCGTCCATCGCGAGGAAGTATGGCGGGTCGGGGCTGGGGCTGAGTATTGTAAAATCTCTTGTGGAGCGTATGTCCGGCACCATTAAAGTTGTCAGCAAACCCGGTGCAGGTACTACTTTCATTGTCCATTCCTTGCTACCAAAGGCCGACAAACCACCGCAAATCATACAAGACCCGGACCACAGTACGGTGTCATTTAAAGGTAAGGTGTGGCTGGTGGATGACGATGCATTCATTCTCAAATGGTGCTCCTCGGTACTCCAGGCGCAGGATATTAATCACCGCACTTTTTCATCTGCCGAAGAGGCCCTTCAACATCCGTGGGAAAAAGAAGTAACTGTAGTACTCACCGACATGCGCATGCCCGGGATGAATGGGGCGGAACTCTGCAGCCGGCTCAGAAAAACCGCTTCGGGGCCGGTGAAGTTTTATGTACTTACCGCTCAGGCACTTCCCGAAGAAAGAGCCATGCTGATGAAACAAGGCTTTGACGGGATCCTCATGAAGCCATTCCATGCGCAGGAATTACTTAAATTATTGCATGAAAACAATGTTGAGCCCCTTCAGCAGGAAAACGAGATGGATTTCGTTGCGTTAGGAGAAATGACTTTCGGAGATGAATCGCTGCTTCGTGAGATCCTGGAGCAATTTGTGAAAGACATGAGATCGGACGTGGATGTTTTACAGAAAAATATCGATTCCCTCAATTACCACGAACTCGCTGAGATCATGCACAAACTTGCCGGCAGAACCGGGCAAATGGGAATAAGAAGTTTATCTGAAAAGCTCCGAAAGGCGGAGATCACCCTTAGGGATGATGAAACCATGTCTCACCAAGCGCTCCACGACCTGCTTTTCGACACCGTCACCGTCATTGATCAGGTGGAAGAAAAGATGCTTACTTACTCGATATGATATTTTTCGATTTTATAGTAAAGTGTCTTCCTGTCAATATTCAACAACTTTGCCGCCTTGCTTTTATTGTATCGGACCTCCTGAAGCACCTTTTCAATCATCTCTTTTTCACTATTTTCCTGCAAAGCTTTCAGGTCAGATCCTACCGCTTTGGGTGCTTCATGTATTTCGGTAATCATCTCGGCAGGGAGTGCGTCGATGTTAGCAACCTGTCCTTTGGACAATAGAACAAGGCGCTTAATCACATTATTCAATTCGCGAAGGTTACCGGGCCAATCGTATTGAGCAAAAATACTAAGCACTTCTTTTGAAAGCTGAGTCACATTGCGGCCAATCTCCAGGTTGGCACGCTGCACAAAGTGGTCTATAAAAATCCCCAGATCCTCTCCCCTGCGCCTTAACGCTGGCACCTCAATCTTGAACTCGTTGAGCCGGTGATACAGATCGTCTCTGAAATCTCCATTGGCAGCGTTAACCATCAAATCTTCATTGGTCGCTGCTATGATCCTAACATCGACTTTGACAGACTGTGTGCTCCCAATTGGTACAATAACGCGCTCCTGTAAAGCCCTCAGCAACTTTACCTGCACTTCATAACTAAGATTACCTATTTCATCCAAAAAGACGGTGCCGCCATCAGCAGCTTCGAACTGACCCACTTTATCCTGCAATGCACCGGTAAAAGCTCCTTTCTTGTGCCCAAAAAGTTCACTAGCTGCCAGATCTTTGGACAACGACCCACAATCTATCGCCACAAAAGGGCCGGCCTTTCTTTTACTCAGCCGATGTATTGATTTTGCAACATGCTCCTTTCCAGTACCACTCTCTCCCTGAATAATGACCGACATATCCGTTGGTGCTACAAGCCGTACATATTCGTAAAGTTGCCGGGAAACTTCACTATTTCCTTCAATGAACTCGGCAGATAACTTTTCCTCTTTCCTGGAATTGCTTGGCGTTACTTCTTCCTTTCTGTTCAACACCTCGCCTAGCACCATCAATAGCTCTTCATGATTCACCGGCTTGGTAATGTAGTCGAACGCACCACTTTGCATGGCATTTACCGCCGTGCGTACGTCATGAAAGCTCGTCATGATCAAGGCAGGGGTGCGAATCCCCTCATTTCTGATTTCTTTCAAAAGGTCAACAGAATTTCCGTCAGGCAGACGATAGTCCAGCATCAGAACTTCAAAATTATTACTCTGGCGTATCACGGCACTTGCATCCTTTATTGTGGCGCATACCTTCACGTCATGACCATGGCGTCCCAAATAAATAGTTAACAATTTGGAGAAAGTAGTATCGTCTTCAACAAGAAGTAAATGAGCCATAAAGAGCAAAAATCAAAAATTATGTGAAACGTAAAATATTAAACGTTATTGTTCGCCATAAAATTATAAAAACTAAAGCCAAAAAGCCGGAGAATTCCCCGGCCTTTTAGCTCAAAAACTAATTAATTGTTATAATTAAACAACCCATTCCAAAACTACTCAACTTTTTTACCTTCCTTGTCCAGATTCACAGTGGCCGTCTCCTCTCCTTTTTTCACAGCAATTTCAAAATATTGCGTCTTATCCTCTTTTGTTACCAACGATGCCCCGGTTACTTCCCAGCCCTTGTATGCATCACCTGCCAGAGCAGTTTTAACGGCCTCAGGCAAGTCCTCCGGCTTCACAGGCACTTTCTCTTGAAGAATTACTACTACACTATTGGACTCAACGATTCCTTTCGACTGCACTGTACCCATTGATATTAAAGCCAGTGCCAGTGCCGAAACAATTACATTTTTCATAATGTTGAAAATTTAAGTTAACGATTGATTAATGTGTGAATGTTCTTGACCGAAAAGTATCTATAATGATACCAGCATAAAATGTAATTATATAATTTTCTTATTATCAAGCATTTAAATAAAACACTCTAAAAATCTAATAATTTGATTGTGTCAAAATCCGCAACAACTTGCTGACAAATGCGCCATTTTACCCATTCTTTAACTTAGCAACCGGTAAGAGGAACTTAGGAAAAATCCTGTTTTCGGATTAAATAATTTAGTCCTACGAAGATTTTTTTTTAAAACAGGACGGATTGAAAAAGTTTATTACTTATCTTTGTTGTAGCATTAATAGAAAATAAAGTAGAGCTAGTTCTACAATATCAATAATTGCACTGTGCACCATCCGTATTTTTTTACTCAACGTTAAATTATAGTTACCTGACCCTTTCAAAACCATTTCGTTTGAAAAGAAAAAAGAGCCCGAACGGACTCTTTTTTTCTTTTAAAACGAGCCGTATTAATCAGCCCTGAAAATTACCTACACTTCCTGAACCACCCGACCTCTCAAAGTTTTTAATGGTGGTCATTCTTCACCCAAGAACAGATGTGACACATTAGCAAAAAATATCTACTTCACTCACAATTTCACTATACGCTAACAATCAGTTAGTTGCGAAAATTAATATTTAAATCATAGCAACGAATAAGTGCATTTCGCCTGAATTTTAGATGGAACTTAAGCTCCGGTGTGATCTAAAGCTTTTTTCGATGCGTAGGTTGTTCAGTTCTCTTTTCGACGGACGAAAAGAATTTGTAACCTTTTTTGCTATGAACAAGATAATGAAATCACACACTGATTCCGATAAGCAGGAAGAAAAAGTGACATCGGTTGTCAACAGGCGTTACTTCTTGCGCTCTGCCGGATTAGCCACCTCCATGGGTGCTATTGTACTGGGAGCATGTAAGGATGATGATCCTGCTGTAATTCCCGGAACCGGCGATGCCGTGGATCTGGGATCCGGCGACATCGGCGTTCTGAATTATGCCTATGCCCTGGAGCAGTTGGAAGCAGCATTCTACGCTCAGGTGATCACAACGCCTTACACTGGTATGTCGGATACTGAAAAGACAATCCTCACCGACATTCGTGATCACGAAATTATTCACCGCGATTTTTTCAAAGCTGCCCTGGGCGACAAAGCAATCAAAGGCCTCACACCAAACTTCTCTACGATTGATTTTTCAAGCCGGACGTCTGTTTTAGGTGCTGCCAAACTCTTTGAAGACACCGGAGTGGCTGCATACAATGGTGCAGGGAAATTGATCAAAAATGCGGAATACCTTCTCTTAGCCGGCAAAATCGTTTCTGTTGAAGCAAGACATGCGGCTGTAATACGTGACCTGATCAATCCTAAAACAATGGATTTCGCTGGTGATGACATCATCAACGCCGATGGTTTTGACAAAGCAACTGCTCCGGCAGACATCCTCAATGCTGTGAAAGGATTTGTAAGGGATACCATTACAGGAGCCAGTGTTGGTAAATAATTTTCAACTTTAACTTGATCAGAAATAATGGATATTTTCAAAATATTAGACGATTTTCAAAAAATTGACGGTGATGCCGCAGGACGACTTCAATATGCCACGCGCCGTCATTTCATGAACCGTGTGGGTAGTAAGGTTGCATCTGTTGCTATTCCGTCCATCTTCGCAACAGTTGTAAACAAAGCCTTTGCGCAATCCGCCGCTGCTGTGGATGTATTGAATTACGCTCTTACACTGGAATACCTCGAAGACGAATTTTACAAGGCTGGTAACGCGGCAGCCAATCTCATTCCAGCGACCGACAAGGTGATTTTTACCACAATTGGCAAGCACGAAACCGCTCACGTGGCGTTCCTGGTGAAAGCATTGGGCACAGCCGCGATCAAAAAACCTACTTTTGACCTTACTTATGGTGGTGGTTTTGCCGACGTTCTGACCAATTACAAGACTTTTGTGGCAGTTTCAGCGGCTTTGGAGGATACGGGTGTACGTGCGTACAAAGGACAGGCCGGTGCGCTGATCGCCGATCCACAAATTCTGGAATACGCATTACAGGTGCATTCCGTAGAAGCTCGTCATGCGGCCGTAGCCAGGAGATTGTTTGCCACTGTAAACGCATCCCCTGCCACCAAGGGCTGGATTACCGGAAAGCAAGCGCTGGTTGCAGCCGTACAGCCTATATATGATGGTGAGGACAATATGACGCAAGGTGGTGTGAATATCAAAGGTTTGGCTTCAAAATCTGACGCCGCTGTTTCAGAAGCTTTTGATGAACCATTGACCAAGGCGGCAGTACTTGCGATCGCAGGACCGTTTATCAAAGCCTAAACCATTTAGGACTCTGTTCACGCTCAACGCACACGGAGACTTCAATTTTATCACACAAAATACACACTATACTTTGCAAAAAAGCTATCCACACAACGGATAGCTTTTTTGTTTTGAATGCCAATAAGGAATAGTGTGCAGTAACTTTTTCATAAAGTTTGGATCCCGACTGGCAAGGTTTGCTTAAATTGTAGCGTTGTTTCTTCATAATCCTGACCCTGTAAATGAATACTCCATATAACCGACGCGGCTTTTTAAAAAATTCCGGCCTGGCTGCAATAGCCACAGTGATTGGAACAGAGATGGTTCATGCTGACAAGCTTCCTGTGCAGGTAGCGTTGTCCGACGTGGGAGAAAAAGATGCTCTTAAAGGGAAGAGTGCCGAAATGATCGTTCAGGGAGATAAGCCCTGGAATGTGGAATCTCCATTGCATCTTCTGGATGACGAGGTAACGCCGGTTGAGAAAATGTTTATCCGCAACAATGGGCTGGTACCTGAAAAAGTGGATATAAAAAACTGGACACTTACCATAGACGGAGAATCGGTTATTGCTCCCAAAACTTACACGCTTGCCGAACTCAAAAAGAAGTTCAAACATCATACTTATCAACTCGTGCTGGAATGCGGGGGGAATGGAAGATCTGGTTACGCTCCTTCCACTTCAGGAAATCAGTGGGGCCAGGGTGCTGTGCATTGTGCCCAATGGACCGGTGTGCGCCTTAAAGATATTCTTAAGGACGTAGGGGTAAAAAATGATGCGGTATATATAGGATACCACAGCAAAGATCTGCACCTGAGCAGGGATCCGAAGAAAGAATCGATTTCCCGGGGCGTCCCCATCGCCAAGGCAATGGAAGACGAAACGCTGATCGCCTTTGCTTTGAACGGCAAGGACATTCCGGAATTTCATGGTTTCCCGTTAAGACTCGTGGTAGGTGGCTGGCCAGCATCCGTGTCGGGCAAATGGCTCAGCACCATTTCGGTTCGCAACAAAGTCCATGATGGAGCTAAAATGGATGGCCACAGCTACCGGATACCCAAAAGCCCGATAGCTCCCGGCCAAGAAGTCCCGCAAACGGATCAGTATTTCATAATCATTGAATCCATGCCGGTGAAGTCGATCATCACATTCCCTAAGTCAGGAGCGATGATCGCAGAGAAAACGGAACTAGCACTTCGGGGCCATGCATGGGCCGGCGACTATGCTGTTAAAAAAGTGGAAAGCTCTATAGATTTTGGAGCCACCTGGCAGCCTTGCAGTTTACAAGCACCCGCCAACAGGCTCGCCTGGCAACACTGGAATACAAAGGTCAAATTTCCGGGTCATGGGTACTACGAGGTTTGGGTACGGGCAACCGACGAAAACGGAATAGCACAGCCGATGGTGTCACCAGCATGGAATCCTGGTGGTTATCTCAACAATGCATGCGAACGCATTGCGGTGAAAGTGGGCTGAAACAAAACAAAAAAAGCCTGACATCTTTAAAGTACATCAATTCATGAAATTTATAATAGTCGGTTTGATCGGGATGGGTTTGTATTACCAAGCATTATCCGGCCCGAAGGATCACGTTGCCAGTTACCTTCCTGAGGCTGCCGAATCATTGGACACGCTCAAGAGGGATCCGGAAACGGGCCTGGTTGTTGACCAAAACCTGTACATGATCAAAGCCCAGTGCACCAGCTGCCACTCTTCCAAGCTGATTATTGCCAATCGCTTCACGCGCGATGGCTGGAAGCAGAAAATTCGGTGGATGCAGGAAAAACACAATTTATGGGATCTGGGTGAGACGGAGAAACAGGTATTGGATTACCTTGAAAAATATTATCCCCCCGGACAACCGACAGCCAGAAGAGCACCCCTTAAAGATATTAAATGGTATAAGCTCGAACAATAATGGTTGGATCCAAATATCCGGGTTTAGCATTTACTGCATTCCTGTTTCAAACTCATTCAAATATTTATTCAGGAACGATTAAGAAAAAGCATTTTCGCAATTGAGTCACGGCTTTATCATGCGAATCGCATGCAACAATTAAAATAACTACTTCACATCCGATGGCGACCAGGTAATCTCTATCTTTATGCCTCAAAGAAATGCTGATAATGCGCTTACAATTGCCCAACCATACCCTACGCAGATTAAGAATTATTTACTTTTTTTTTCTCACCTGTTGCCCTGTTTTATCGTATTCTCAAGTTCGGGATCAGCCTTTGCAGAAAAGTATCCCAACCTTAGACAGGTTGCCTGCGATTATCAAAGCGGAAGTAATCAGCATACAGGATGGTGACACGATAGAGTTAAAATTTATATTTTCAGGAAACAAGGCAGGACGGCGCTCCGGCAAACCCTTGCGGATTCGGCTGCTACACATAGATTGTCCTGAACGGGGCGCACAGTTCTACAAAGTTGCCCGGCAATTTACGTCTCAAAAATCGTTCAGACAGGTGGTACGGGTGAAACATACGGGGCAATTTGACCGATATGGACGGCTGTTGGGAGAAGTTTTATTACCGGATGGCAAAACGCTGAACAAGGAATTGGTCAGGAATGGCTATGCGGTGCATTTCAAAAAATACTCTTCCAGCCAGGAATACGCCAATCTGGAAAACAAGGCAAAAAAACAAAAACTAGGCATTTGGTCTGTGAGTCCATTTAGCTTAGGTAAACTATAGTTTCAACGGAACAAAAATGAGTTCATCACCAGCATTTTATCAAATATTTTTTCAGGGAGAAACATTGTTTCACCTTTCCACGCCGGTAGAGGCCGTCACCGCGCGCGAGACACCCGTTGAGGCTCCTCAGTCTCAAAGCATTCCTAAACCTTCTGTTGCAGCCAGTGCCCCACCCACAGTAATTACGCCTTCATCACCTGCTGCTTCTCCGCCGCCTCCAATCACTTTTCCGGTATTGAATCACAAAATTCTCATTTTAACAGATGACGCAAAGAGTAAAAATCTGATAGAGTCAGAGGCCGTTTTGCTCAACAATATTTTGAAAGCAGTCGGACATTCATTAGAAAAAACCGATGTAATGAATTATAGTTTCTTACAGGGAGCCGATGCCCGGAAGGTGCTATCCGAAAAACGGACGCACTATTTCATCACTTTTGGCGTCCCGCTCATTAAACTAAATTTGGATCTGCTTCTGGTTCCCTACGCACCCAAGCTTGTGGAAGGAATCTGGTTTCTGCTCGCCGACCCGCTCACGGTCATCGATGCAGACAAGACAGTCAAAAAGAAACTCTGGCTTGCGTTACAAAAAATGTTCGAAACAGTCTAATCACCAGTTCATTACACCTTTTAATCACCGGCCATCACAATAATGTAGTTATTTTCTCTGTTTTCTTGGATAATCGCAGGCTAATCCATGAAAATCTATGGCCACTTTAAGAGAAAAAATTGCAAACTGGTTCCGCACCCCCCGGCCAGAAGATGTAGACTATTACGATGACGAGCCTCAGGAACAGCATGAGCAAGCCAATTTATCCGGCGAAAACCAGATCGGTCCAAAAGGCGATACAGCCAACATGTCAGCTGTTGCAAGGCAATCGGAAATGTTACCCGAAAATGCTCCCAAATCGGAGGTCTCTATTCCCTATTGGCTTGAAGATGAGGATACCCTTCGCGACGAAGGTGTCCTGTTTGGACTCTCCGAATCAGAATCAACCGAAAAGACCGAGATCATTTACAAATATTTTTCCCATCTCACAGCAGAACTTCATGGCTCCATCGAACAGCAGAACGAGCGGATACAGGAACTAAACCTATTCATTGGTCAAAAAACCAGCAGAATTGAAACCCTGACTGAAAGGCTGTCCAGCACTGCTCTACCCAGAACCGATTCGGAACATCAATTACCCAGAACCCTGATCGGACTCGCCTTATCGATCGCGATGTGTGTAGGAAATTTTTACCTGATCCGCGAGTCACTGAAGCCTGCTTTTGCTGAAAGTTCCTGGATAGCACTCGGCGTATTTCTGGCGGGCATGTTCAGTCTTTTTGGTCGCATTTCGTTGTTTCATGATACGGATTCAAAAGTATCCTGGCGGTCGCTCCTCGAAGAAGTTGGCATGCCATTTGCCGCTGCCCTTTTTGTTTTCGCCCATGTGGTACAACATCAGAGCTGGCTTCAGGCCACCGCACTCTTTGTTTTTGTTTTATTTCTCTTCCTTTTCGCTGGCAAGCTTTTTCTAAGCAACATCACCGTATTGCGTAACGACCTGAAAATATGGATCGGCACACGCAACGAACGTAAAGAGGCAACCGACAACGCGGAAAACTGGGAGACTGAAATTTTGCTTTTACAAGGAGAAGTGGATGAATTACGTATTAAAAAATGGCAGACACTACGGGAACAGAATGCCTCTGAAAGTGAACGAGACAGGCTTTTTGCACGAAGGGACATGCTGATAAAACTTTTCGAGAGTGAATTTTTCCTGGCCAGGAGGATGAAAAACCAATTAACCGGCCGACAATTGAATTACATTAAGGAGGGAAAGTAATGACCTTGCTGCATATCGCTGCCGCGCGGCAAATGACGATAATGTTACCGATTTAATTATTTGATTTAACTTATTAAAGATATACAATGATGGACGAGCAAAACCCCAATCAAAACAACGACTACCAGCATGGGTATGTGAGTGGAATGGAAGGGCTGGAAAGGGAAGCCTACGAGTCCTATGTATCCAGTAATGTGAAGCACGACTGGATACTCGATAGCCTCAATCAAAAGAAAGAAGCACTAGCCTCTATAAAAAACCAGCACCGGGAAACAGTTCAGAAACACAAAGTCTCTTTTGACAAACTTCAGGATCAGGCGATGGGCGTGAATACCAACGTGAAGCGCATTGGAGAGCTGGAAGATCATGTTAAACAAATAGATGTTCAAACAGATGAACTAAAAGAGAAACGAACCGCGAAGGCTCCTGATTATTCCCTTATTGCAGGCCTGATATTTCTGGCTGCCGGTATATCGTTCATAGCCGGGGACCTGATCATATCACACGAAATCGTGGCTTATGCACTCAACATCCGGAACCCCAACGAAGCGTGGGCTTTTGCCATCGGGCTTGCGATGTTGTCGGTTCTGTTAAAACCAGCCTACGACCGTCTTGTAGAAGACCCTTACCATGACGAATCTGCACCAAAAGGGAGGTCACGTTATGCCAAATTTAAGCTGATACTTTCGGTTTTCGCCATCGTCACCCTGGTTGTACTGGGGTGGTTTCGCTACGAAGCTTACCGAACCGACAAACTGAAAGAAGCGATTAACAAATCAGTCAAAGGACTTCAGCTCAACGCGGTAGATCCGCTTACCGGCGCCCCTATCAACAGCCCCGAGCTGACCAATAAGATTGAAGCAGCCTTGCGTAATTCCGACCAGCTGAATCTGGATTTGGTTAACAGTCCCTGGGCTTTGTTGTCATTCGTACTGAGCGGCGTACTATTTGCTATTGCAGGTGCCGTATCCCTCGGAATGGCACTCCCCGTTTTACAGGGTTTCTGGTACCGCTGGTTACAGATCGATCCAAAATTATGGAGGCTAGGGCGCCGTAAAAAAAGAATTTCGAAACAGCTGGATGCCATGCACATGACTTTGAGCAAGCAGCTGGCGGAGAAGAATATTCTTGAAAACGACCTTTCGGTACTTCCTTCCTTTGATGAACTAAAGAAAGAAGAAGCTACCCTACGGGACGAAATTGCGAGCCTGGAGCAGGAGCGCCGACAGGCCATGACCGATACCCGGGTGCACTCTTTCGGTGATGGCTATGCCCGCGGGAAAGTATCACGTGATGTGATGAACGAGGAAGAATATGATTCATGGAGAAACAGCCATCTGACCGTTTCCAATCTTGCCCTACGGGCGAAATCCAACTCCACAACCGACAGGGCAGTAACCCGAACCCGAAATACAGGCATGCGACCGCATCAGGCTATACGCAAGGCCATTACGGATCGTTTCGATGATAACAATTCTTAGTGGCGAGAGACGGCCATCACATGTTTTCGAAACTTCCCGAATCTACACTCTGAGTAAATTTTGTAAATTGGGCGTTTGACACATGAATTAAAATAATGATTCTGACGCCCAACTTACAAATAATTTCCTGTGACGATACGTTGTTCGATGCCATTCGAATGGGCAACAACGTGTTAGGCCGAGTGATGGGCGTGAACGTGCCCAGAAAATGGACCGAGTTTCGCGACACCTTCACGCCCTCCTACCACCGCTGGAAAGCACACCCTCCCCTCCGCGACTGGTGGGTATACCTGATCGTTCACACCGGCGATAATCTGCTCATAGGATCCTGCGGCTACAAAGGGGAACCCGATTCCAATGGTTACGTCGAAATAGGTTACGAGATCATGGATTCGCATCGTGGAAAAGGCCTGGGGACCGAAATTGCACAGGGACTTGTGGATCACGCCTTCACGCACAGAGCCGTCCACAAGGTGATTGCGCATACCGTACGGGAAGAAAATGCCTCTTGCAGCATTTTACAAAAAGTGGGTTTCCAGCACATTGAGGATGTACAGGATACAGAGGAAGGCCCGCTATGGCGCTGGGAAATTACCAGAACAAAACAATAAATCAGTTTAGCGTTGCACCCCTATTTTGTAAGCGTTGTGTAAATCCGGCTGTGCCATTATGGGATTGAAGTAATAAATTTTTGACTTATTTAAGTTAATTATCTACCTTAAATTCCTGAACACAATTTCGATAAAATTAACCCTTAGATCATGACATCCATCTCAAAAGAAACTTTCCCATGGCTTCGGCATTATGCCAAGGATGTTCCATACGAAATTAATCCGGATGAATTCGCATCAATTATAGATCTACTGGAACATGCTTTGAATACCTATCCGGAAAGAACTGCCTATGTGAATATGGGGAAAGACCTCAGCTTCGCAAAACTGGACGAGTTATCACGGCATTTCGCGGCCTACTTACAGAGTCTTGGGTTGCAAAAGGGTGATCGTATTGCCATTCAAATGCCCAATGTTCTGCAGTATCCCATTGCCATGTTTGGTGCGTTGCGTGCGGGTCTGGTCATCGTGAATACCAATCCATTATACACCTCCAGGGAAATGCTGCATCAATTCAAAGATTCAGGTGCAAAAGCCATTGTCATACTCGCCAATTTCGCTGTTAATCTTGAAAAAATCGTTGCTCAGACAGATATCAAACACGTGATCGTAACCCAGCTCGGTGACATGCTTGGTTTCCCTAAAAAACTGATTGTGAATGCGGTGGTTAAATATGTAAAGAAGATGGTGCCTGGTTATCATATAGCCAACGAAGTATCTTTTAATTCTGCCCTATCCATCGGTAAGGAAAAAACGTACTCAAGACCAAATGTGTCGAGTATTGAAATGGCGTTCATTCAATATACCGGTGGAACAACGGGCGTTTCCAAAGGTGCCATGCTCACACATCGCAATCTTATTGCCAATGTAGAAATGAATGCGGCATGGCTGGCACCCATGCTAAAAGATACCGCAGTTCCGATCTTCATTACCGCGCTACCGCTATACCATGTTTATGCATTGACTGTAAATGCACTGGCAGCACTCAGGAGCGGTGGAATGAATGTACTGATTACCAACCCACGTGACCTGAATGCTTTTATCAATGATTTAAAAAAATACGCATTCAACATTTTCCCTGGGTTGAATACACTTTTTAATGGATTGATTAATCACCCCCGGATTGGAGAAGTGGATTTTAGCAGCCTCAAAGTCACTTCTGCGGGAGGAATGGCCTTGCAGAAAATTGTAGCCGAAAACTGGGAGAAGCTAACAGGATGCTCCGTCATGGAAGGCTATGGTCTGTCCGAAACGTCACCCGTACTCTCCGGGAACATAATCAATGGCGAAAACCGGATTGGTACAATTGGCGTCCCCTGGCCGAGTACACAATTGAGAATCCTGAGAGATGACGAAACCTGGGCACCAGTCGGAGAAGCCGGAGAAATATGTGCCGCCGGGCCACAGGTCATGCTGGGGTATTACAATCGCCCTGATGAAACCACGAAGGTGTTCTTTGAAGATGAAAGCGGGCGCTGGTTTAAAACGGGTGATATTGGTATAGAATCGGCAGATGGCTTTTTTAAGATTGTTGATCGTAAAAAAGATATGATCCTTGTTTCGGGATTCAACGTTTACCCCAATGAGATCGAAGAGGTCGTTGCGCAATGCCCGGGTGTGTTGGAAGTTGCCTGCGTTGGCATTCCTGATGAAAAATCAGGCGAACTTGTGAAGGTTTATGTGGTAAAAAAGGATCCTGAACTCACGGAAGCCAAAATAAGGGCTTACTGCAAAGAGAATCTTACCGCATACAAGTGCCCCAAACTGGTAGAATTCCGAACAGAGCTACCCAAAACCAACGTCGGGAAAATATTGAGAAAGGCTTTAAGAGAAGAAGAAATGGCAAAACTTAAGAAGTAGGTCATCCATTATCATTATTTTGTTTTCAAAGAGCCGTAGCAACCCTTGCTTCGGCTCTTTTATTGCCCCCTCCGCTTGTAATCCCATTTTCGCATTATTTCAGAGCCTGCCTCATCCGGGATTTAACGAATGCCAATTGACTGGTACGCAATTTTTAGCCTGACGGTATCACCATTAGATTATATCATGAGTAAAACCATTATTGTATCCAACCGGTTACCGGTAAAAATATCCGAAAATAAAAGCAAATTGAAGATCAGCCCGAGCGAAGGAGGACTTGCTACGGGAATGGGTTCAATATATCAGGATGGGGACAATATTTGGATCGGTTGGCCAGGCTTGGAAATTGAAAAACCAGAAATACAGGAAATGGCTGTTTCAGAGCTAAAGTCACTGAATCTGGTTCCCGTTTTCCTGGATCAGGAAGAAATCAAAAGATATTACGAAGGGTTTTCCAATGAGGTATTGTGGCCGGTTTTTCATTATTTATCCACCTACGCGGTTTATGATGAGCAAAACTGGCTAATGTACAAGAAAGTGAATGAGAAGTTCAGAGATGTTGTACTTCAGCACATGGAACCTGGGGACACCTTGTGGATCCACGATTATCAGCTACTGCTACTTGCCGGAATGGTAAGAGAATCACTGCCCGACACCTCCATTGCTTTTTTCCAGCACATCCCTTTTCCTTCACAGGAGTTATTTAAACTGATCCCCTGGAGAGATGAAATTCTAAAAGGTATGCTGGGTGCAGACCTCATCGGATTCCATACCTTCGACGATGCACGTCATTTCATAAGTTCCTGTGCTTATATTCTTCAGACACATGCTACTGCCAATACGCTTCGGGTGGGCGAGCGCCTTGTGGTTGCCGAGCCCTTCCCCATGGGAATCGACAGTGCAAAGTTTGCCAGATTAGCCGGAAGTGCAAAGGTTAAAAGGCGCGTGAGTCATTTGAGAGACAATTTTAAAGAGCAAAAACTGATTCTCTCCATAGACAGGCTGGATTACAGCAAGGGCATTATTCAACGACTGGAGGCGTTCTCGTCGTTTTTGGACAAACATCCGGAGTATATTGAAAAGATCACTTTTTACATGATCGTCGTACCCTCACGTGACAATGTAACGCAATACAGGGAGCTTAAAAATGAGATCGACCGCCTGGTGGGTAATATCAATGCAAAGTACCGAACCTTTGACTGGCATCCCATTGCCTACTTTTATCACGGTTATCCTATCGAAATCATCTCCGCACTGTATACGGCGGCGGATATCTGCCTGGTAACGCCCATGCGTGACGGGATGAATCTGGTAAGTAAGGAATATGTGGCCAGCAGAACCGACAATTCGGGTGTCCTGATCCTCAGTGAAATGGCTGGCGCATCCAAGGAGCTTATCGATGCGCTGATCGTTAACCCAAATAGCCATGAAAGTATTGGAAACGCACTTCTGGAAGCATTAACGATGTCCAAAGAAGAAGAAAAACTTCGGATGACGGCCATGCGGCAGGTGGTATTTAAGTTCAGTATTCATCACTGGGTGAGCATATTTATGAGCAGACTGGCGGAAGTAAAACAACTTCAGCAGTCCATGAAAGCCAAGATGGTCAAAAACGTAATCAGACAGCAGATCATTAAAGAATATGTAGTAGCAAAAAAAAGACTGCTTATCCTGGATTACGATGGAACCTTAGTGGGTTTTCAAAAACAGATCGACAAAGCTTCTCCTGACCCCAAACTGTATAAACTACTCGATGAATTAAGCCAGGATGAAAATAATCGGCTGGTGATTGTGAGTGGTCGCAAGTACCAGACCCTGGAGAATTGGTTCGGTCATAAAAATTATGATCTCGTAGCTGAACACGGGGCATGGAGAAAACTTTTACACGAACAGTGGACACAACGCCCCGGTTTGTCGAATCGCTGGAAAATGGAGGTAAATCAGATTATGGAAGGATTTTGCGACAGAACACCTGGTGCATTCGTCGAGGAAAAGAGCTATTCACTGGTATGGCACTACCGTCAGGTGCAGGAAGGTCTTGGTGCCCTGAGGGCCAATGAACTTATGGATAATCTTCGGTATTACCTGACCGCTCACGGGCTTCAGCTTCTGGACGGTGATAAAGTGGTAGAAGTCAAAAATTCTGAAGTTAATAAAGGAAGGGCTACAACAGAAATTTTACACGGCAAAGAATACGACTACATCCTGGCGATCGGTGATGATCATACAGATGAGGATATATTTAAAGCATTACCGCCTGAGGCAATCAGTATAAAAGTGGGCAGCAATGTTTCAGCTGCCCGTTTTTATGTAAGTAATTTTCTCGAAGTGCGGAGCTTGCTGGAATCACTTGCCGCACATCAGGTTACAATTTAGGATCCGGTAGAAACGGCGGGCGATCAAGCTTCATAGAGATGCGATAGGCTGCGTTCATCAAGCCCACATGACTGTATGCCTGGGGAAAATTACCCCATTGGTCGCCCGTACTTTCATCTACATCTTCACTAAACAGCATCAGGTGGTTGGCGTAAGGCATTATTTCAGTGAATGTATCCACCGCATCCTGAATTCGGCCTACACAGGCCAGTGCTTCTATGTACCAGAAAGCACAAATCAGAAAGGTTGTTTTAGGTTTACCAAAATCATCGGCGTGAATATAACGGTAAAACAATCCTTGCGGCGTTTTCAGCTCTTTTTCAAGAGCGGCCAAATGGTCTTTCGCCCGTTGCGATGCCGGATCCAGGTAATTCATCATGATGAGCTGTAAGGTACTTGCGTCCAGATTGGGATTTCCTACACCCGTGGTGTACACCTTTCGTTCCGGATCATAGCAATCCTCAATATGACTTGAAGCTCTCTCCATCAAACTCTTTGCACGTGCGATAATCTTTTCATCACCCAATGTCTGACCGATTTTCAGTGCCGCGGCACTGCCAGCCCATTGAAACAAGTTGGTATAACAGTGATAGTTGGCGAAGTTTCGAAACTCCCAGATTCCTGCATCCTTCTCATCAATGGTATTTTCTATTTTGTCCAACAGATAAGAAACCCATTTATTGGAGTCCGAACGTTCCTTAAAAACAAAACGGTGATCGGTGTACAGAGGCAATAGCGATATCAAAGCCTGGCCATTTACATCGTTTTGAATATGTTCAAAGGCCTGATTACCTATTCGTACGGGTTGGTTTCCAAGGTAGCCTGTCAAATGATCAAGAATGGTTTCGGTAAGGTCTTTCTTACCCGTGATACCGTACAAGGGTTGGTATCTGCCCTTTTCTTCGTACGAAATATTCGCAATGTATTTTGAATAGTGCTCCATCTCTTCGAATTGCCCGATGTGGTTCAGCGCGGTAAGCACATAGTAACTATCTCTAATCCAGCAATATCGATAATCCCAGGTTCGTCCGCTTCCGGGCGACTCAGGAAGGCTCGTTGTACTCCCCGCTATAATCGCACCGGTATCCTCATACTGATGAATCTTTAAAGCCAATGCAGATCGTATTACCTGCTGCTGAAAGAACGGAGAAATGGTGGCATGCTTGATCCACGTCCTCCAATAACCCACCGTTTCACGTAAGAAATGCTCCGCAGTGCTCTGCAATGGAGCTTCCAGGGCACTACCATAGGTAAGCACAATGTATTTTGTTTCGCTCAGTACAATGTAGTTCTCTTCAAAAAAATGAGATAGGGGAAGGTTAGTCGTAAGTCGTATTTTTTCATCCCCTCCAGTGTAGTCAATATGGTTGCTACCTCTGCTAACCGCATACTCCCCTTTTCCATAGTCATAAACCGGTTTACATCTGATCTTAATTCTTGGATATTCAGTCAGCGGTTCAATTTTTCGGATGAGCATCAATGGCTTGTAATAACGATCATATTGCCTGAAACGTGGGGCAAAGTCGGTTACCCGATAGGTCCCTGATTCTCCGGTAATCTCAGTTCTTAATACATTCGTATTTTCAATGTAATACTGATGGGATGAATATTCTCCCTCCGGAAGTATCGAAAATGCTCCCCCCTTCTGCTCATCCAGCAGGTTGCCAAAAACAAATTGACTGTCAAATGCCGGCCAACAAAGCCACGAGATGTTGGTGTTCTTTTGTACATGTGCGATAAACGAACAATTTCCGATGATCCCGCTGTCATAAGTATGTCTGCCCATAAAATTCAGTTTAAAAAATGGATGGTTCGCATTCATCCTGACAAATTCTATACCACTGCCGGGAGCGGGCTTCACCAGGGCTCATTAAATTATATTAGGTTACAAATTCTATTTTATCCCGGGCACGCACTGCGTCCAATGGCGGAAAAAGTTCACATGAATTTCCAGAAAAGTGGAGAACTAGAACCAGGTTTATGTATATTTATCAAAACAAGTACTCAACTTTATACCAAAAGATGTATGAATCTACACCGTAAAACACTGGTATTGCTGCATGGACACGGCATGGATGACAGGATATGGGACAGCGTCGACGCTACTTTGAATGAATATTTCACCATTGTAAGACCCAACATTTCATTATTCACCTTTTGCCAGAGCGTGGAAGAATACGCGGACGAATTGCACCGGTACCTCACCAACGCTACTATACAAAAATTCACCTTGCTGGGACATTCCATGGGCGGTTACATTGCCCTGGCTTTTGCAGAAAAATACCCCGACATGCTACAAGGATTTGGACTGATTCACTCCACAGCCTTTGCTGATAATGAAACAAAAAAACACCAGAGAAATCAAACCATAGAGATGCTCCGCCAACATGGCACCCAAACGTTTCTGAAAAACACAGCGGCTAATCTGTTTGGAGACCGATACAAGGAACTTAACCCGAATGGTGTCAAAATGCATGTAGAAAAGTATGGTAACATACCGGCGGAGGCCCTGTCGGCAGGCATGACTGCCATGCGCAACCGACCAGACCGAACAGCCGTTTTATCCTCAATGCCTTATCCTGTTCTCATGATCATTGGTATGATGGATAATCTGATCCCGTTTGAAAGTTGCATAAGCTTATCTGAATACCCGAAACAAAGCTACCCGTTTATTCTTGCCGAGGCCGGTCACATGGGAATGATTGAGCGCCCCGACGCCATGTCACGTATGATTAATTGGTACATGGGAAAAGTATAGCAGGCAAAAAACGGCTTATATTTAAGCATATTTACTGCGAAGCTTTCGTTACCTTAGACAAATGCGCTATTCTCTGTCAAATTGTTATGATAAATCGTCCTTCAACTTATTTCTTCTGGAACCTGTGGGTTCCGTTTATTTTTGTTTTACTATGCCTTTCCGGATGTGATAACAAGGAAGAGGCACTCCCAATTACCAACCAATATTTAACTGAAAGTTCTTCGATAAAGGAACTTTCTAAGGACGATATTATTAAGATAAACCCTCTTTTTACCGTTTACGTTAAAAATGGTGTAAAGGCTTACAAGCTTACCTATAAAACAAAGAATACCGATGGATCCGAAATAACAGCTTCCGGGGCAGTTATACTCCCGGTAACGGATCAGCCCATATCCATGATCAGTGTACAGCATGGAACGATTACATCAGAGGCAGAAGCACCTTCCAATTTTGGAGCAGGTACCGAAGCCGCCAGTTTTGGTACGTTGTTCTCGTCCATGGGTTACATCGTGGTGTATCCCGACTACATAGGCTATGGCGCTTCAAAAGATTTGCCACATCCTTATGAGACACGGAGTAGTCTGGGGTCATCGGCGCTAGATATGATTAGGGCAACCAAAGAATTTTTGAGGGGCCAGAGTGCAGTGAAATGGGATGATAAATTGTTTATTGCCGGATACTCTGAGGGAGGTTACGCTACCATGTCTTTGCAAAAGAAAATAGAAGAGGAAGCAGCCGGTGAATTTAATTTAAGAGCATCCAGCTGTGGGGCCGGTGCCTACGACAAAACGGCCTTTATGAAGTTTATCATAAACAGCCCTACCCTCGGAGTTCCTTCCTACAATTCCCTTTACTTATGGGTTCTGCTCACTTACGACCGGGTGTACAAATTAAATAAGCCGGCAACTTATTATTTTAAAGAACCCTATGCAACACAGATAGCTGCAAATAAGGACAACCCAAGTAAAGTAGTTATAAACGCAAGTTTCCACACCATCCTTACCGATACATTCAAAAAAGCCTTGAATGAAGGTACTGATAAGGAATTTATAGCCGCCATTGCGGACAATGATGTATATAACTGGAAACCCAAAACGCCTACCAGGCTTTTTCATGGGGATGCCGACCCGTTGGTATTTCATTTTAATTCGGTAAATGCCGAAGCAGCGATGAAAAAGCAAGGTGCAGCAGATCTTACCCTTACCACGATAACGGGGGGAACTCATTCTTCGTCCGTTACCCCATATCTACTGGGCACCCTGGCGTTCTTTCAGGATGCTAAATACAAGTAAAAGCCACAGTGAAGACCCGTTTATAGTAAAGGCAAATGTGTTTACCTTCCAGGGTTCTACACCTATTTCACCTTTTCCAGTATTGTTTTGAACCGTTACTGTAATGTCCGATGTTGTTCAGAGATCATATAAGATCCGGGCTGTTTTACAAAAAACAGCCCTGTAAACTGAGACATTAATAACTTTAATTTCCCGACATGTCGTCACTTCTTGATTTGGTGGGCAACACCCCGCTTGTTGAACTGAACAGAATAAACCCGAACCCAAACGTAAAACTTTTCGGAAAACTGGAAGGAAATAACCCGGGCGGCAGTGTAAAAGACCGCGCAGCCTACGGCATGATTAAAGGCGCCCTGGAAAGAGGTGAGATTACCAAGGGCACCAGACTCATTGAGGCCACCAGTGGCAATACCGGTATTGCCCTGGCCATGATTGCACGGTTGTTTGATCTTGAAATCGAACTTATTATGCCTCAAAATTCCACCCGCGAACGAGTTCTTACCATGGAGGCTTATGGTGCAACTGTAACACTTACCGAGACGATGGAAGGCGCCCGGGATTTGGCCGAGGAAAAAGTATTGGACAAGAAATATTTTATGCTCAATCAGTTTGCCAATCCGGATAACTGGCGTGCACATTACAATACCACCGGCCCCGAAATTCTTAAAGACACGCAGGGTAAAATCACACATTTTGTATCATCCATGGGCACAACCGGCACCATTATGGGTGTTTCAAAGTATTTAAAGGAACAAAACAATGATATCCAGATCGTCGGATGCCAGCCTTCGGATGGATCAAGCATACCAGGAATAAGAAAATGGCCTGTTGAATATTTGCCAAAGATTTTTGATCGGTCCCGTGTGGATCGAGTGATGGAGGTAACCCAGGAAAACGCGATAATGACCACACGTCGCCTGGCTAAAGAAGAAGCCGTTTTTGCGGGTATGAGTAGTGGCGGAGCTGCCTGGGCGGCCGTAGAGCTTGCCAAAGAATTGGATTCCGGCGTGATTGTCTTTATTGTCTGCGACAGAGGCGACCGATATTTATCCAGTGACCTGTTCGCATGATGCCAACGGCCTTGGACAGTCAACATGCTTCCAACACTGGCTACCGGAAATTTTTCGGTAGCCAGCATTAAAATCAGAACAATCCAGCTCCTAAATTGCGGAATGGCCAGGGAATTGCAGCAAGAATAATGATCAGTGCCATGCTGTAAAACACGAGTATCGTACGGTGTTTGTCCCCACCAGCAAGCTTTTTAGCACGTGCTTTACCCATGGTGACCAAAATTACTGCGATGATCATCATGAAGCCGTGTTCAATAGAATAGAAACGGAAGACCTTTTCCTTAATCAGATCAAAATTAACTTTCGGGCTCATAAAGAACAGAATAAGCCCGATCAGCAGCTGGGTATGGGTGGCAATGAGCGCAAACAAATATAGTTTACTATCACCATTTTCAGATTTTTGCCATTTGGAAAAGGCAACCACAATGGCTGCAACCAGCAGGGCAAGTACTACATAACGAAGACCGGAATGCGCTCGTAAAAGGATGTTCATGGAAATCAGACGGGTTATGGTGATTGTGAATGTCAAGCAAAGGTAACGCTACATTCAGCATCTCCCAAATCTTACATCTGATCAAAATCGGTCTTTCCTCTAGAGAACAAGCGTGCGGAAGGAAAAAGAACCTGATCGCACGCTTACTTTCAAAGACTGCCGTGCATATCAAAATTTATTACCCCTTATCATTGATATTTGCAAAAGCATTTTAAAAACTCCATCATGATTATTTTCAATATCACAGTAAATGTCAGCTACAAGGCTGAAAAGGAATGGCTTAACTACATGAAGCAAGTTCATATTCCTGAAATTATTGCTACCGGGCTTCCCACCGAGCACAAATTGCTCCGCTTGTTGACCGAGATAGAAAACGAAGGGTCCACTTACACCTCACAATTTTCGTTTCGGACCATGGAGGACTTTTTAGCCTATCAGACTGGCTATCAAGCTGATCTGCAAGAAAAACATCACACCAGGTTCAATGGAGAATATGTTTCTTTCCGTACGCTACTGGAAGAGGTTTAGCCAAAAAATGCCCCTCATTTCCGACCTTAAATAATTCACAAAAACCTTCAAATTAGCTTGACATTACGGTAAAGATTGACTTTATTTAAAATACCGTTCGTCTGCACCTTTTTTACATGCGGCGATTAACGATTGGGTTTTTGTTCTCAGATAAGGCAGGATCGTTAGGAAAACCGACGATGATTAATCGGGGCGGGAATGGTTGGAAATAATGTTTTACCTTAAACATAAGTGCTTATGAGACTGCAGATGCAAGCAATCCACTTTGATGCTGATCCGAAATTGTTGACATTCATTCAACAAAAACTCGATAAACTGGATACGTTTTACGACCGGATCACAAGTGGTGAGGTGTTTTTGAGACTGGATAAAAGTGACAACGCTAAATTACATACCAAACTTATAGAAGTTAAACTTTATGTTCCCGGGGGGACGATGTTTGTGAGTGAAAAGGGAACAACCTTTGAAGAGGCCACGGACCTGGCAGTGGATACACTAAAAATGCAGGTTAAAAAATTCAAAGACAAGCGTACCAATGCCAAGGCTCCGAAATCATTTGAGGAAATAGCGGAAGGTGATGCAGTCGCTGTTGTAGCGGAGGAAATCGAAGATTAAGTTACATATAGATAAAAATAAATCGGCTGCCGGGTTCCGGCAGCCGATTTATTTTTATCCCCGGACTCCCACGACCCCTCAGACTTATTTGCAGCATTGTTTTTTTTATATGACTTTTGACAAAATATACCAATAGAAAAAATGATTGACATTAAAGCAGAAATCGGTGCCAGCTTTGACCATCCTGTTCGTTTCTCACAGGATGAAGTCATCCAATTTGCAGCATTAACCGGTGACAATAACCCACTACATTTAGATGCGGAATACGCGGCTACAACAAATTTCAAAAAACCCATCATTCACGGAATGCTTGGCGCAACCGTTTTCACGAAGGTGCTGGGTACAGAATTTCCCGGATTTGGCTCCATTTATTTGAAACAAACCCTTGAATTTCTGAGACCCATGTTCGTCGATACGGATTATCGGGCGGTATTTACAATCAAATCCATTCAGCCAGAGAAACACATCGCCGAGATTTCGACAGAAATCATTGACGTTACGACCAAAAAACTTGTGACCAGGGGCGTTGCTACGATGATCAATCAGGAAAAATTTTAAAAAAATAAAGCCCGGCTATTCACCGGGCTTGGCAATATTTCTGTGTGCATTAATTATTCAGCAGCATTCTTTTTCTCCTGAACCTCAGAACGGATTTCCTGAGCCAACGTTTTAAGATCCTGCATTCCTTTACGAACGCGAGTTCCAGCAGCCTGATTAGCCTTGTTATAGAACTTATCGAAATCCCCTTCCAGAGAAAGAATCAAATCTTTTACTTCATCAAATCTTGCCATTTTCTTATTTGTTTTTTAGTTTAAAAATGCCCCTAACGAGCCAAAAACGCACGTTATTGCCGAAATTTAGTAATTAAAAGCATTAACGCAACCCAAAAAACAAAAAAAAACAATCTTATAATGCAATTTTATTAGTCAAAACAATATAACTATCTGAATACTAGATTATTAAAAAAATTTGACGATTTTAAAAATAAATAAAAAAAGAGGACACTTTGTGAAAAATGCCCTCCCTGCGCAACAAACGACGATTCTGTTACTCAACAACCTCTTTCACCTCATCTATTTGATAAACCCTGTCCTTCAATTTGTCGGCCAGGATCGTAAATGCATTTAAAGTGTATTCCACATCGGCAAGCGTGTGAGATGCTGTAGGGATCAGTCTTAGCATAATTTGTCCTTTGGGAACCACCGGATAAACGACAATTGAACAAAACACCCCCATATTTTCGCGAAGGTCTCGTATCATTCGGGTCACCTCAGGTATGCCACCCTCACTATGCAGATAGACAGGTGTTACCGGCGATTCAGTTTCTCCAATGTTAAAACCACGCCCACGCAGACCATTCTGCAATGCATGAACATTTTCCCAAAGCTTAGTCCTGAGCTCCGGCATCTCTTTGATCAACTCCAACCTCCGACGACATCCCTCCACATATGGCATCGGCAACGCCTTTGCGTAGGTTTGAGAGCGCATGTTATATTTCAGATACATGATGATCTGCGGATCATCCGATGCTATGAATGCCCCGATGGCAGCCATTGATTTAGCAAAGGTGGAAAAATACAGGTCGATATCCTTTTGAACACCACACATCTCACCAACGCCTGCACCTGTTGCACCCATGGTCCCAAATCCGTGGGCATCATCAACCAATAGCCTGAATTCGTATTTTTTCTTAAGCTCTACAATTTCCTTTAATGCACCTACTTTACCCGACATCCCAAACACGCCTTCGGTGATCACCAACACGCCCCCACCTTTTTCGTTGGCCATCTTGGTAGCACGAACCAGGTTTTTTTCCAGGCTCGCCATGTCATTATGATTGTATTTATAGTAAGTACCTAATTTGGCTTTATGCAAACGGATACCATCAATCAGGCAGGCATGTGATTCTGCATCATATACAATTACATCACGGTGGTCGCAAATACATTCAATGGCCGACATGACACCCTGATAACCGTAATTAAGCAAAAATGCATCCTTTTTACCCACAAATTCAGCCAGCTCTTTCTCAAGAGCTTCATGATGTACAGAATTCCCTGACATCATACGTGCGCCCATCGGATAAGCAAGCCCCCACCTGGCCGCAGCCTCAGCGTCCACTTTCCTTACCTCCGGATGGTTAGCCAAACCAAGATAGTTATTCAAACTCCAGTTCAATACCTCACGCCCCATAAAACGCATCCGCGGCCCTAGTTCCCCTTCCAGCATCGGGAAAGAAAAGTAATGATGACTATTTAATTCTTTCCCAGGGTTGCCGATCGGCCCCAGGTTGTTATTCAGTTTCTCGAAAATGTCCACGCCTATCCTAATTTTATGTGGGTAACCAGTAGTGATAATGTTAAATAAATGCAAAACTAAAAAAAATAACCTTACATTAATAGGAACCGAAGATTCGCAAGCCCGTATATTGGGAATTTAATAAAAATACTACTTTTACTTTCAAGAGAATTAACGCTTCCCAAAACGCTGCTACTGTAATCATGCCAAAAATCAATAAACTGCTTGTTGCCAACCGGGGGGAAATCGCTCTCCGTATCTTGCGTACCTCCCGGGAAATGGGCATTGCTACCGTCGCCGTTTTCAGCGAAGCGGACCGCATGGCTCCCCATGTAAGATATGCCGACGAGTCGGTATGCATTGGCCCCGCTCCTTCCTCGGCATCTTACCTCAACATGGACAAGATCATTGCCGTCGCTTTGGAATTGCATGTAGATGCCATACACCCCGGATACGGTTTCTTGTCTGAAAATGCATTATTTGCTCAGAAAGTAACCGAAGCCGGATTGATTTTCATTGGCCCCTCTTCACATTCCATTGAGATTATGGGCAACAAGCTCGCAGCCAAGCAAGCGGCGGGTGTGTACAACATACCGATGGTTCCCGGCACTTCTACAGCCATAACCGACTTGCAGGAAGCCAAGCAGATTGCGGCCCGAATAGGGTATCCGATTCTCATCAAGGCGAGTGCGGGTGGTGGCGGGAAAGGCATGCGGATCGTTACCAGCGAACAAGCGTTTGATGAACAAATGGAACGTGCGGTCAGTGAAGCCACCTCTTCTTTTGGCGATGGCTCCGTATTCATAGAAAAATACATTACTTCTCCGAAGCATATTGAAATCCAGGTTCTTGGCGATCAACATGGAAATATTCTTCATCTTTTCGAACGCGAATGTTCGATACAGAGAAGGCACCAGAAAGTGATTGAGGAAGCACCATCCATATCCATCTCCCCTCAAGTGCGTCAGGAAATGGGGCGCTGTGCCATTGATGTGGCACGCTCCTGTAATTATTATGGCGCGGGAACCGTAGAATTTATCCTGGATGAGCATCAGAATTTTTATTTTCTGGAAATGAACACACGCTTGCAGGTGGAGCATCCGGTCACCGAACAAATCACCGGTATCGACCTCGTCCGCCAGATGATATACATCGCAGAAGGTAAGGAACTGACTTTAAAACAACAAGATTTGCAAATAAACGGACATGCTATTGAAGTTCGCATCTATGCCGAGGACCCGGCAAACAATTTCCTTCCTGATGTTGGTACATTATACACCTACCAAAGACCGCAGGGAAATGGTGTGCGGGTCGATGATGGATTTGAACAGGGCATGGAAATTCCCATTCACTATGATCCGATGATCGGTAAGCTTATCACTTATGGCTATGACCGAAGCGAAGCAGTCGCTAAAATGATCCGGGCAATCGATGAATTCCTTATCACCGGCGTACAGACTACCCTTTCCTTCTGCAGCTTTGTGATGCAACACGATGCCTTTATCTCCGGTACGTTTGACACGAACTTTGTGGATACCTTTTTCTTACCTTCCCTGATGGAGGGCGCACCGGACAACCCTTCAGCCATCCAGCTTGCAGGGCTCTTCACAGCTCGGCTTCTCCATGAAAATAAGGGAACAGCCATCAATCATACATCGATTCAAGGGAAAGATCAGTCCAAATGGTCTACGCGACGCTAATTTTTCACAACAAAAAGTGAACTATTCTGGCAAACCTTCGAAAGATTGCTTACTTTTGCGGTCTTATTTTTTTGCAAATTCGAGATAATATGCGTTTTTGTTAAAGATGAGCAAAATTTAAGTATTCACAGCACGATATTTCCTTTACTACATGGGGCTATATCATCACTTTTTTGGTAATAGATCTGTCAATACCTATCAAATTTTGATGACTCACAACTATCGACTTTCACTGAATAACCATCTATGAAGCTATCCGAATTTAAGTTTGACCTCCCTCAAAGTCTAATTGCACTTCACCCATCCGACCGCGGCGAATCCCGCCTGATGGTAATCAATCGTAAAACCGGAGAAATTGAACACAAGATGTTTTCTGACCTCATCAATTATTTCGATGACGGTGATGTGATGGCAATTAATGATACAAAAGTTTTCCCGGCTCGTCTTTATGGCCAAAAGGAAAAAACCGGTGCTAAAATTGAGGTTTTTCTTTTGCGGGAGCTAAACAGAGAAATGCGTTTATGGGACGTGCTTGTGGATCCTGCAAGGAAAATCCGCGTCGGAAATAAGCTGTATTTCGGAGACAGTGACCTTGTTGCAGAGGTGATTGACAATACCACATCGCGTGGAAGGACCATCAGGTTTTTGTATGACGGTGATAATGATGCCTTCATGAAGCTGGTAGATGAGCTGGGTGAAACACCTCTCCCTCCAGAAATCATTTCACGACGTAAAGTTGAAACAGCCGATCGTGAACGTTTTCAGACCATTTTTGCGGAACACGTAGGCGCCGTTGCGGCCCCAACTGCCGGTTTGCATTTCACGAAGGCCATGATGAAACGCCTTGAAATAAAGGGGGTTCATTTTGCTCCGGTTACGTTGCACGTAGGGCTGGGCACGTTTCGTACTGTGGACGTAGAGGATCTCACCAAGCACAAAACTGATTCTGAAAATTACCGTATTTCTCAATCAAGCGCTGATTTGGTGAACGCTTCGATTGATAACAAAAAACGCGTCTGCGCCGTTGGTACCACCTCACTTAAAGCGATTGAGTCTTCGGTATCTGCAAGCGGGCATCTTAAAGCCGTTGAAGGATGGACTGATAAATTTGTTTTCCCTCCTTACGAATTCAAAATAGCCAATTGTATGCTGTCCAACTTTCAGCTTCCTGAGTCTATTTTATTGATGTCGGCCTGCGCATTCGGAGGTTTTGATCTAGTAATGAAGGCCTACGAAAGTGCCATAAAAGAAAAATACAAGTTTTTCACCTATGGTGATGCCATGTTGATTATCTGATCATCGGGTTAAAGATATATTTTTGTCACTTATTCCAAGGCTTGTTGTCCAACACCTTTGAGTAAGTGACTTTTTTTTGACCTTCATTCTAATCTGATGCAAGAATATGTAATTATCGTAGCCGGGGGAACCGGGAGCCGGATGAAAAGTGATATTCCAAAACAATTCATTCCGGTAAACGGCGTGCCGGTCCTGATGCATACCCTAAGCGCATTCCGGAGCTATTCCAAGGATTTATCCATCATTCTTGTGTTACCGGAAAATCAGTTTGCCTATTGGAAAACCCTCTGTGTCCAACAATTTTTCGATGAACCGTATTTGCTTGTGGCTGGGGGTGCTACGCGTTTCGAATCGGTAAAAAATGGGTTAAGAACCATCGAAAGCCAGGAAGCATTGGTGGCTGTCCATGATGGCGTTCGACCGGTTATAAGCAGAGAAATTATTGCCAGGGCTTTCAGCACTGCAGCCCTGCATGGAACATCCGTTGTGAGTGTTCCTTTGAAAGATTCTATACGATGGGTCAAAGAATCAGGTGAAAATTCAACCCTGGACCGATCCTCCGTGCGGCTGATCCAGACACCACAAACATTCAGACTCGATTGGATGAAGCATGCTTTTGATCAACCGTTTCAAGAGCACTTTACCGATTGTGCCAGCGTCCTGGAATCTGCCGGCTATCCGATTCGTCTGATCGAAGGCTCCTATCGCAATATAAAAATTACGACCAGTGAGGATTTAGCTCTGGCTGAAACCTATCTGAAACAAATTTGATCTAAAGAGGATCAATGATGAAAATTCAGGATATACTAAGACTACGTTTGGTTAATCAGCAGATCGCTGTCAATAATTTTGAAACGCCCTCAGACGTCGTTTCCTGGTTAGGCGCTCTCCAGGCTCAGGACTATCCTGGAGCTAAATGGTCAATTGGGTTACGACTTAAAAAATGCTCCGAAAAGTGTGTGGAAAATGCCATCAAGGAGCGATCAATAGTCCGAACATGGCCCATGCGCGGCACATTACATTTTATTGCCGCCGACGATGTACGCTGGATGTTAAAATTGTTGGCACCCCGTATATTGTCGGGTCTGGCTGGAAGGCATCGTCAACTTGAACTGGACAGTACCATTTTGGGTAAAAGTCGTGACCTGCTCGCCAGGGCAATGGAAGGCGGCACACAACTCATACGAAGCGAAATTTATCAAATTCTGGAGAATGAAGGGATTTCCACAAGAGATCAGCGGGGCATACACATTATCAATTATCTGGCCCAGACACAACTTTTGTGCCACGGTACCCACAACGATAAACAGCCAACCTACGTACTGCTGGACGACTGGATAACAGATTCAAAAAAATTAGACGGTGACGAAGCCCTTGCGGAAATTGCAAAGAGATACTTTACAAGCCATGGACCCGCAACAATTCATGATTTTGTATGGTGGACGGGTCTGAAAGTCTCGGATGCAAAATTAGGATTACAGGCGGCCTCCAGTCATCTGGACCACCTGTCGTGTGATGGTCATAGCTACTGGTTTAGCAAGGCCTTACCTGAACATATTCCGACGAAAACAGTGCACTTGCTGCCTGGATTTGACGAATACATGCTTGGATATACCAACCGTTCTCTAATGGTTCGAAAGGAGTATCTTCCCCGAATCGTTCCCGGCAATAATGGGATGTTCATGCCTACCATTGTAGCTGATGGTGAAGTGCAAGGGCTTTGGAAAAGAACCTTCCAGAAAGAAACCGTCAAGATTGAGCTTTTGCCTTTCAGCTTCATCAGCAAAAGCAACATAGACCGGATAAGCTCCGCTGCGAAAAGATACGGAAAGTACCTGGAAAAGAAAGTGATTACCACTATGCAGGCCTGAAAAATAAAAAACATCTACTTATGGCATGCGATCCAAGTCTGCCCTGGAAATCTGTCGGGGGAAATTGATGAAACTCAGATTGGGTTCGTTCATTTCATATCCTTCCATGTAAAATTCTCTGGCTCGTTCGAAATAACCCGCTGCTGCAGGACTACCTAATATTTTGAGTACACTCCCCAGATAATAATTGGCCTCAGGAAACTGTTCATACAATTGCAGGCAATCCCTAAAGTATCTGGCGGACTTGTCGAAATCTTTCATTTCATAATAGACGATCCCCAGATAGAAAAGCGAATTGAAATGAATGTCATTATGACCAGATCCCCTTCCCTGCTGCGCTATATCTTTCAAAAATTCCTGCTCTGCTCTTTCATATTGACCCGTTCCTAAATGACATAAGCCAAAGTAGAAAAAGTAAGTGTGATCCATTGTGTGCGCGTACGGTTCCAGCGTTTGCGCTTCCGTCAGATCCACCAATGCCCGCTCGTAATTTCGGGTGAAAATACAATGGAGATATCCCCGGTAAGCAAGCCATCCTTTCTTATCGATTTCAACCGCCTTGTTAACAAAATCAAAGGCAGTGGAAAAATCTCCATTGTAAAGGTAGGGGATCGACTTTTCATGATAGACACGGGCAATCCCCGGGCAAATACGAAGAAGACTATCCAGTGTAAGGTCCCAATGCTCATCATTGAAACCATATAACCCCGCTCTTTCGACATATACTTCCAACAGACTGTCCTGCACAATTTTAGAATTGCAATCCATTTTTTGTTGTCCAAAACAGCAATAAATAAGTATCACGCTAAGGCAAAATAATATCGATTTTCCCATCCATAGTTTTGAAAGTTAACAAGGCAATACTGTTTGCATTTTTCATCAATATTGACCTGTTTCGGACAGTCAGTCTGCCCAAATGGTAAACATATACTCTCCCGGACTACGTCCTGAAATGCCGGGCTTTCACCTTACACAACAAGGCCATCACAAAAGACACACTAACTGACCCGATATGGAATAAAAAATGATCAAATAAATAGCCAAAGACTGTGTTTCAGTGCCAAAATGATCTCAAATAACACCGGTTACAATTTATCCCTATGAAGATTCAAAATCACATCGGACTTCTCGCCGAACCTCGCAACAGAAGCATTTACACTTTTACAAATATTTTATGTTTGTACAAAAAGTAGAGAAATAACCAAACGATAGCAAGTGCGCCTAAAGCGTTGAAGACCTCCATCCACTTTTCCCCCGCATGCTTATATATACCCTCGAATAGTAACCTGGAAGAGGCATTAAGATCGACGAAACGCATAACCAGGTAAATAACCAATGAATTCATTCCAATTACACGGAAGAAAAAAGACCATTTCTTATAACCAAGCACGTCAATAATCCAATAGAATAGCAATAGAAAAAGGAAGGATAGCCCCGCTGTTAAACAAATAAAGGAACTTGACCACAGATGTTTATTAATCGGAAAAATCTGATTCCATATCAACCCGATTACCACACCTGATACGCCGGCCAGGGCCAACCATTTCAGCTTATCCATGGACTGCACCCGTCTGAGCAGAACATCCCCAGCCAGAGACCCAAAAATCGTGAGGCAAAACGAAGGAAATTGCGTGAGCAATGCAAGTTCATCATAGGTACCTTGTCTAAGCTTGCCAGGCATGAAATTCCTGTCAACCCAACCCACCAGATTACCCTCGAATGAAAAATCCCCACTGCCAAAACCTGGAACCGGAATAAGTAACAACGCCAGGTAATACACCACTAAAACCGCAACGGCAATGATTAAACGTTGTTTCCAGCCAAAATTAACGTACAAACAAGCTACTATGAATGTGGACAAACCAATTCTTCCCAATACACTGCCATAACGGATATGGGCAGGATCAAATAAATCAATAGGAGCATTCTTATCCAGAATTCCCAAAATAGTCAGGATCAGCATCCGCTCAAAAACCTTTCTGAGCAAAACCGCCTTGGCCACGCCCATGGACATCCCTTTGGTAAGGCTGAAAGCAAGGGAGGTTCCTGCCAAAAATAAGAATAGTGGAAAAATAAAATCGTAAAACGTAAACCCATGCCATTCAGGATGTTCCAGTTGCGCAGAGATAGCATCTATGGCTCCAATATTGGTTTTGCCACCCAGTAAAAATATGAACGCCCCACCTCCCGAGATCATCAGCATATCAAATCCACGCAGCGCATCAATAGAGGCCAATCTACCCGGAACCGGACCAGAGTCATTATTCATAAAAGTCAATTAAAGGTTCTACGTAGACAAAGCGGGTTGGTGTCAAATTCTCACTTACCCTGACTACCAAATTATTTTCCAATCTCTTTCCCGGCACGCTAACAACGTGGTAAGCTCACACCGTCACGACTGGTGTTGGATGCGTTTTCAGACCGGCTCTATTTAACCCTTAATCGAAATTTACAGCACAAAACAGGTACCGGTTTGCGATACCGCTCATGCAATGACTCAGTGGGAGAAAGCATTCCATATTTATTTCCTCACAATATCTGACTGTGAAATTTGCCTTGGATAGTTTGCGTACGCCTCGTTATCCTCATTAAGCCTGTATCCCAAATTGGAATATTCACTGGCTTTTTCAAAATAATAACTGGCTTCTGAATTACCTGAATTCTTCAAAGTAAGTGCCAGATAATAGTTCGCTTCCGGTAGCTGCGTATATAACCTGAGGCAATCTTTCAAGACTTTCTCTGCCTGATCATACTCGCGTATTTCGTAATAAACAATCCCAAGGTAAAGCAGCGAATTAAAATGGGAATCATTATTTCCATTCCCTTTCCGTTGCTGAGTGACATCCTTTAAAAATGCTTGCTCAGCCTGAGCATATTCCGCCAGTCCAAGGTAGCATAGCCCCAGGTAGAATGAATAAGTATGATCCATAATGTTTGCATTCGGTACGAGTTTTTCGGCACGGCCAAAATCTGCCAATGCTTTTTCATAGTTTTTAGTAAAAATACAGTGAAGGAAGCCCCGGTATGCAATCCATTTTTCCGGATCCAGTTCCACAGCTTTGTCTTCCAGCTCGAATGCCCGGGCATAGTCAGCGCTTTTGAGATATGGGATAGCCTTTTCGCGGTAGGCATCTGATACGTTTGGACAAATAGCGAGCAAACTGTCCCAACTCGCTTCCCGTTGCGGGTGGTTGTCTCCAAATTGCCACGCCCTTTTCGAATAAACTTCTACCAGACTGTCCTGAAAGGCCCTTGAATTGCAACGGGTTACTTCCTGCGATAAGCAGGCGGCAGATACAAGTAATAAGCTAAGGAATAATATTAATGATTTCTCCATTTTTTATTTTGAATGAGATGAAAGCAATGTAATTGACATTTTTTATGTCTTGTATTTCTATGCCTGTTGGCCATTTATTGATCTTCTTAGCGAACTGATAGAGCTCCTCCACCAAATCCTTCTGAAAACGGGCCGGTTTATAATCCTCGTCGGTCTGCATTACTTTAATGCGGCTCATAGTACCTTCACAATCTACATAAAAGCGAAAAGTGACGTAGCCGCTGCCGGTATACGTATGCCCTTTCTCTTTCATAAAATCTTTGGCCTCACGAAGCAACGTTTCGGATGAAACCGGATATTTAGCCTTGACCTGGTAATAAAATATAGAATAGGGCGGACTGCATTTCGGACTGATCACAAGGGTAGTGTCCATATATTCACCTTGTGGCAGGGTATAATTCTGAGCAAACGAAATGATGGATGCGAAGCTCAAACAAATAATAAGGATTGCTTTCATTTAGTGAACTATAACGAAATGATCATTTATATTTTCAAGTAACTATTAATTATTGCGTGAGGTCATACGATAATGACACGGCGACAAAAATAAGTATTGTCAAGACGGGAGTAATGTAGGAAAGTCACGTTCCCGTTGACAACCGTAACCTTAAGGCATGAAATTAACCAGTAGGTAACGCTCTAAGTCTAATCCTAACAGAATTAGATACCAATAAGTATGCTGAGTTTTCAAAAAGACAGCAGGCACAACCCTAAATATGAGGAATAGCGCTTTCCACTCGGTTGATATAAATCAGCAATGGTTAGTTGAACTCTGCTCGTCTTTGGAAGTCCTAAACGCAAAAAATCCCATCTTTTATGAAGATGAGATTAATTTGTAATGGTATTGTGGCGGCTACCTGCGCGGCTGGGTATCGGCGGCGGTTATGGCCGGGATCACGTTGATCTGGGCGCCCCCGGCCTAGGCAGCCGCGCACTAGGCGTGCCCCTTAACTTCGGATCAAGAGCAAATGTTGTGGACTAACTTGGATTAAGCATATAATTGAGTCAGGCGATACAGGAAGAATTCAACGTTTCTAACCCCTCGGAACTGGCTTCTGAATGCCTTTACTTTGGCATTGAAAGATTCTGCCGAGGCGTTGGTGCTTCTGTTGTCAAAGTAATTGAGGATGGTTTGATAGTGGTTCTCTATGGACCTGGCCACAGTATTGAATGACTTAAAACCAGATTGTCTGACTTTTTCATGCCATTTAGCCAATCTTGTCAGCCCGTATAGCTTTTCTTCTGTGTCTGTGAAGATATTGCTGAGTTCTTGGGCCAGATCATATGCCTTTTTCAGGTCTGGAAAACGCTCAAAGACTAGATTGGCTCTCTCTTTTTGATCATCAGTCCAGGTATTGGGCTTTTTGTAAAGTGCGTACCTGCTGCGTGCAAGTAATTGTTTGACCGTATCACCGTTAGCTAATATTTCTGGTTGATACTCTGTCTGAGAGGCCTTTGCCTGCTCAATAGCTTCGTTTTCCTGGTCCAATGCATCCCATCGGTGTTTGATACGGATTTCTTGAAGGGCTTCGACTGCCAATCTTTGTACATGGAAGCGGTCAGTAACTCGCACTGCCCGCGGGAAACAACGCTTGGCGATCATAGTCATGCTACTGGCCATGTCCAAGGTTATTTCAGTTACTTTTTTACGTAATGATTCGGGGATTTTACGAATGACTTCAATAACTGTTTCAGCCTTAGTACCAGCTACGATGGCGACTATAGTCCCTCTACCGCCCTTTGCAGCTTTATTTGTAACAATAGTGTAAAGTTCCCCGCGGGAGAGACTGGTTTCATCTATCGACAGTTGAGATCCAAGGTTCTCCGGGTACAGAAGCCATTTTTTTGCGTGCCCTCTTTGGTTCCAATCTTTAAATTCGCTCTGAAAATCACGGTATTGACGTAGCAGGTCACGTCCTTTTACTCCATAGAACTGTCCGATAGAATGGACACTATTCGGATTCGTATCGACTGATATCCGCCCGCCGGCCCGGTTTTAAAAAATTCGCGAATTCACTTGTCATTCGCGTCCCTTTTCCAATTTCCGTCCAATCTCGATAAACAACCTTGCCTGTCTTTATATTCATCCACCTACGTCGTTTGATATGAAGAAATACCTTGTGCCCGCGAATTGGAAAATCTTGAACCGTAATAACCGGGAAAAAGCCTTTTGACAACAAGTTCTGGCGCTCCGGATCATCTTCTGCAACGTTTTTCTCCTCAATGTGCGCATGATAGACGCCATCCCGCTGATCAAAGGAAGTGAGCGCGAAATTTTCTAGAATGAACTCAGGAAATAGGAATTGAACTACTGGCAAGAAACTCTCCAAAGCAAACAGGTTTGATTAAAAACACAAACCTAGAAAAATCCTATGCGCTCCACAAGTTTTTGATTTGATCCTTAACTTCTCTGTCCCGGGCCGGGATGGCGAACCATCGGGCCGCGCAGGCTGCGTGGCCGGGACTACGCGCCCCGGACTACGCGCCCAGGCCTAAACGCAAAAAAGCCTCACATTTCTGCGAGGCTTTTTGTTTTGTAATAGTATTGTGGCGGCTACCTACTTTACCAGGTTTGACCCAAGTATCATCGGCGGTTCCGGGCTTAACTTCTCTGTTCGGGATGGGAAGAGGTGAACACCGGGCCAATAGCCACCAACAAGATCTTTTGAGGGGAAGAAGGAGGAAGGAAGTATGGAGGAAGGGAAAATCCCTTTCGTCCTTTATCCTTTTTTCCATTATCCTTTCATTCCTTTTTTCATGTCATATTGGAAGTAGAAGAGATTGAGATTAAATGTTTTTTCTAGTGAAAGAAAATGTGCAAGCTGTTGGGTAATTAGTACTGCTCGGCTGAATGTATTTCTACACATACACCTGCAGCCTATCAACGTTGTAGTCTACAACGACCCTTATGTGGAAGATTCATCTTCGGGCTAGTTTCGCACTTAGATGCTTTCAGCGCTTATCTATTCCCCACATAGCTACCCGGCCATGCTCCTGGCGGAACAACCGGTTCACCAGCGGTAGGTCCACCTCGGTCCTCTCGTACTAAAGGCAGCCCCCGTCAATCTTCCTACGCCCACCACAGATAGGGACCGAACTGTCTCACGACGTTCTGAACCCAGCTCGCGTGCCACTTTAATCGGCGAACAGCCGAACCCTTGGGACCTTCTCCAGCCCCAGGATGTGACGAGCCGACATCGAGGTGCCAAACCTCCCCGTCGATGTGAGCTCTTGGGGGAGATCAGCCTGTTATCCCCGGCGTACCTTTTATCCTTTGAGCGATGGCCCTTCCATACAGAACCACCGGATCACTATACCCTGGTTTCCCACCTGCTCGACCCGTCGGTCTCACAGTCAAGCCTGCTTGTACTATTGCACTCCACACACGGTTACCAAGCGTGTTGAGCAGACCTTTGGAAGCCTCCGTTACACTTTTGGAGGCGACCACCCCAGTCAAACTACCCACCATGCACGGTCCTTGACTTAGTCAAGTTAGATCCCAGGCCAGCGAAGGGTGGTATTTCAACGTTGGCTCCAAGATGCCTGGCGACACCCCTTCATAGCCTCCCACCTATCCTACACATCCCTGACCCGAAAACAATGCAAAGCTATAGTAAAGGTGCACGGGGTCTTTCCGTCCCGTGGCGGGTAAGCGGCATCTTCACCGCTACTACAATTTCACCGAGCTCACGGCCGAGACAGTGCCCAGATCGTTACACCATTCGTGCAGGTCGGAACTTACCCGACAAGGAATTTCGCTACCTTAGGACCGTTATAGTTACGGCCGCCGTTTACTGGGGCTTCGATTCAATGCTTCTCTTGCGATGACATCCCCTCTTAACCTTCCAGCACCGGGCAGGTGTCAGGCCCTATACGTCAACTTTCGTTTTGGCAGAGCCCTGTGTTTTTGCTAAACAGTCGCCTGGGCCATTTCTCTGCGGCCTCTCTTGCGAGGAGGCTCCCCTTCTCCCGAAGTTACAGGGTTAATTTGCCGAGTTCCTTAGCCGTGATTCACTCGAGCACCTTAGAATATTCTTCTCGACTACCTGTGTCGGTTTACGGTACGAGTTGCAATAAGCTGATGTTTCAGAAGCTTTTCTTGGAAGCCTTTTC